>CAZEIT010000218.1:0-4505 GCA_964512515.1 uncultured Desulfobulbus sp. | reverse complement strand
ACCCGGAGCTGTACAGCGATCAGAAAAAATGGACCGAAACCAGCCGGGAATACTCCCAGGTGGAACGTTACCTGGAGCGCGCCTACCAGCGCTGGGAAGAGGCGCAGGAAGCCATCGCCGCCATTGAAGCTGAAGGTGGCGACTGAACGCGTGGTTGTCCGGCACGGCAGCAATTTCACGTTCATGCTGCCGGCACAGACAGGGCTTTGATGTGGAACTGAGATGGCCCCAAGTCTTGCGGATATGCTTGCATTTATCCCCCCAAAGGGGATACATTCACCCCGCTGCAAGGGTGGTAATCCTGCCGCCCTGCATACTGGAATATGATGCGCACGGCGCTTGAAGGAGAATTCATGAAAAAAATTTGGATAGGTATCGCCGTAGCCCTGGTTGCGGTCTTCGGCCTGGTGTTCTTAATGCAGGGCCGGAAAGAAGGTGTTACCGCAGATGAGCTGAGCGAATATGTGCCCCAGGATGCCTTGCTCCTGGTCAGTCTGACCAACCTCAACACCATTACCGACAACTTTGGCGCAAGCCCCCTGGGTCAATTTTTCTCCAAGGACACCATCCATGCCATTTTGGCCGACATGGGAGCTACCTCTGAAGAAACCCAAGCCTATGACCAATGGTACGACAGCGTTGCCAGCACTATGAAGAACCCGGTTTTCCGCACGGTTTTTGGTGATGACCTGACGGTTGTCCTGCTGCCGCCCGATATCCAGCTCTTTAAGGAAAATGCGGAACAGGCCCTGCGCCGCTCCCTTATGGTCTATGCCACCACCAGCACGGGTGCAGCAGCCGAACTCTTCGGCGGCATGGCCAAGGGCGTGCAGATCAGCAAGGAGCAGGCCGATGGCCTGGAGCTGACCCGCATCCAGGTCGATAACGCCAAGGAAACGTACTACGGCTACAATGCCAAGGGGATAGTGCTGCTCGCCCAGGACAAGGCCCCCATCCTGGCCGGGGTAAAGGCCAAGGAGGCCGGAGCCGTTCTGAAAACACAACCCGGTTTCCAGGAGGCAAGCGACTTTTGGCGGGATGCGCCTGCAGCTGCGACCTTCAGCCGCGGCTACTACAATGTAGCCAGCCTGACCGCACTTCTGCCCCAGTTGGATGAGGGCAAAGAGGTCCAGGAAGTAGTCTCCTATCTTAAGGGGCTGGACTATGGCTACGATATCACCGGTAAGACTGCTAAGGGTTTGGAAAACAAGAGCCGGATCAAGATCCGTTACGATCAGTTGCACGATATGCTCAAGACCATGGTGGATGAGGCCGCCACTGGCGCTACCATGCCGCTTTCCCTGGTCAACGACAAGACCCTTTTCTTCCAATGGGGCTATTCCTTAAAGCCGGAAGCCATGCTCAAGCTGATAGCTGCTGAAGACCCAGAGGGTTATGCCAATCTGCAGACTGAAGCGCAAGCAGCCCTGGGCATTCCCCTGGAGGATGCGGCCTCTGCTTTTGGCCCGCGCTACGGCATGGTGCTGGATGATATCGTGGAAACAGGTATTTTCCCGTTGCCGGATCTCACTGTGTTTGCCAATGTTCGTAACCGCGGCCATATGAACAGCATAGCCGCCTTTTTAAACCAGCAGGTAGCGGCATACGGCCTCAGCGGGGAACAGCAGCAAGTGGCGGGCAACACCCAGCTCTACTCCTGGCCGGTGATGACCGAGGTTGGCCTGGTGCCAGCGCTTGGGTTGAACGATTCCCTGGTCTTCCTCGGCACCATGCGGAGTTCCATGCAGCCGCTGCTGGCCAGCCAAAATGAGTCTGCAGCCACCCTGCCTGCAGACCTCAGCGCCCAGTTGGGTCCAGAAATGAGCGAGAAGTTCGCCAAAGCCAATGGTGGTGCGTACCTGCTGCGCTCGGCAAAACTGGCGGCAAAATCGCAATCCACCCTGGACTTGCTGAACTCCCTGGCCGCCCCAACCACCGGCATAAGCTTTGCCCGGCTTGGTCAGGAAATCAGCAAACTGATGCAGGCCACCGAACTGGTTGCAGGCACCAGTACCATCAGCAAGGAAGCAATTGACTGGGATACGGTGTGGATTCAGGCCGCGACCACGCCAAAAGCAGTTACGCCGTCTGCTGATAACAAGGCGCAATAACCATGGCCCCATGCAGGCGGCTGCAGATTCGCCGCCCCAGCCGCCTGCAACCTGAAAAAACTTGCTAGAGCAGGGAAGGCGGAGTATTGATGCCTTCCTAATTCTTTTCTACTATCCCACATCCGCAGCCACGGCCGGCTTATGCGGCATAACCATCCTTCAGTGACTGCAGACAAGGAGCACAGCCAATGACAGAGAAACAGCAGGACGAACTCTGGCTTTCCGGCAACGAAGCCATCGCGCTCGGTGCCTGGGAGGCGGGAGTGCGGGTCGCCTCCGGCTACCCAGGAACGCCGTCCACGGAAATCATGGAAAACCTTTCCGGCTACGAAGGTGTCTATACCGAATGGGCGCCCAACGAGAAGGTGGGTTTGGAAGTAGCTATCGGCGCATCCTTTGCCGGCGCGCGCGCGCTGGCCACCATGAAGCATGTGGGCTTGAATGTGGCGGCAGACCCGCTCTTCACCTCAGCCTACACCGGGGTGCGCGGCGGCCTGGTGATTATCACCGCCGATGACCCGGAAATGCACAGCTCACAAAACGAGCAGGACAATCGCAACTACGCCTTTGCCGCCAAGATGCCCATGCTGGAGCCATCCGATCCGGCCGAGGCACGGGCCATGCTTCAGCGTGCCTACAGCCTGAGCGAGGACTTGGATACCCCGGTGCTGTTCCGCATCACCACCCGTATCGCCCATGTGAAAGGGGTTGTTCCCAAGGGCGAACGCCAAAAGACTGCGGAGCCATCCATACAGAAAACTCCGGCCAAACTGGTGATGCTGCCTGGCTTGGCCAAGCAGCGCAGAATTGCCATGGAAGAGCGCATGGCCAAGATGCGTGCTCTTGCCGAGACCCTGCCCGAAAACCGGATTGAGACCGGCGAAGGCCGCAGGGGCTTTATTTGCGCGGGTGTCTCCTACAACTACGTAAAGGAAGCCTTTCCCAAAGCGCCGGTGCTGAAACTGGGCATGGTCTGGCCCCTGCCGGAACAGAAGATCCGCGAATTTGCCGCAGGGCTTGACGAACTGGTGGTGGTGGAAGAACTGGATCCCTTTCTGGAAACACATCTTAAGGCCATGGGCATAAAGTGTCATGGCAAGGATGTGATCCCGAACCGGGGCGAATTGAATTCTTTTATCGTACGCAAGGCCATTGATCCCGGCTCGGTGGGCGAACTCTTCAAACCGCTCGAACTGCCGATGCGGCCGCCCAACATGTGCGCGGGCTGCCCGCACCGCGGCATATTCTACGGCCTTTCCAAAATGAAGGATGTCTTTGTTTCAGGTGATATCGGCTGCTATACCCTTGGTTTTCTGCCGCCGCTCTCCGCCATGGATGCCTGCGTCTGCATGGGCGCCTCGGTGACCATGGCGCACGGCATGGCTAAGGCCTTGGGAGAGAGCGGCAAAGGTAAGATTGTGGCCGTGCTGGGAGACTCCACCTTCATGCATTCTGGCATCACCGGCCTCTTGAATGCAGTGTACAACGGTTCCTACGCCTCGGTGATTATCCTCGACAACCGCACTACTGCCATGACCGGCCATCAGCCCAATCCGGCCAGCGGCAAAAGCATCAGCGGTCAGGCCGCTCCCCAACTGGATTTGGAAAAATTGTGCCAGGCCCTGGGCGTGCACAGGGTGGTGGTGGTCAACCCGCATGATGTGGAGCATACCCGCAAGGTGCTGAAAGAGGAAATCGACTCGCCAGACCTCTCGGTGATTATCAGCCGTGCGCCCTGCGTGCTCCTGCCCGAGGAGGTACGCCGCAAAAAGCCGGTCTACTACACCAGAACAGAAAACTGTACTGGCTGTACCCTGTGCGTGCAGATGGGCTGTCCGGCCATCAGTTGGACGCCCTTGACTGCGGAAGAGGCGGTGGCCAAGGGCTACCGTGAAAAACAAAAGGGCTTTGCCGCCATTGCCGAGGTACAGTGCAATGGCTGCGGCCAGTGCGCAGCAGTGTGCAAGTTCGAGGCCATCACCTGCCGGGAGGAAACCGCATGAGACCAAGTGGCAATATCCTGTTCTCCGGTGTGGGCGGCCAGGGCATCCTGCTGGCCAGCGAGTTGACAGCCCATGCCCAACTGGCCGCTGGCTTTGATGTGAAAAAAAGCGAGGTGCATGGTATGGCCCAGCGGGGCGGCTCAGTGGAGGCACACCTGCGCTACGGCATGAAGGTGTATTCTCCCCTGATCGACCCGGGCACTGCCGATATCCTCGTGGCCTTTGAAATTCTGGAGGCAGCCCGCTACCTTCCCTACCTGCACAAGGACAGCGCAGTGGTGGTTAACACCCAAAAAATCCTGCCGCCCTCGGTTGCCCTAGGCAAGACCAGCTATCCTGCTGATATTTTGAACGAACTGACCTCACGTCAGATCAATGTGGTGGCCATTGA
>CAZEIT010000217.1:1915-4507 GCA_964512515.1 uncultured Desulfobulbus sp. | reverse complement strand
AGGCGTTTGGAATCCACCTTGCCCTTCAGCACATAGTGGCCCAGGTTAATGGAACCCAGATTGCAGGATTCATACGGCAAAAGCCATTGTTCGCCGCAAGGATTGGTTGCCTCAAACTCGCCTAATTGCGGGGTACTGTTATCCCGGTTGGCGGCATCAATAAACAGAACTCCTGGCTCACCATTGCGCCAGGCACGCTCGACAATGCTGTCAAACACCTGCCGGGCTGGCAGAGTGTCTACAACCTGGCCAATGGCTGGGTTGATCAGAGCATAGTCTTCATCATCGCAAACCGCCTGCATAAAGGCGTCGGTGATGGCCACGCTGAAATTGAAGTTGGTAAAGTGGGTTTGATCTTCCTTGGCGCTGATAAAGGCAAGAATATCCGGATGATCAACCCGTAATACCCCCATGTTCGCGCCTCTGCGCTTGCCGCCCTGCTTGATGGTTTCAGTGGCTGCGTCAAACACTGCTGCAAAGCTGAGAGGCCCGGAGGCAACGCCTTGGGTGGATTGCACTGCTGAGTTTTTTGGCCGCAAACGAGAAAAGGAATAGCCGGTGCCACCACCAGTTTTGTGCACCAACGCTCCATTGCGGATAGAGGTGAAGATGCCGTCCATGGAATCCTCCACCGGTAGAACAAAGCAGGCTGAAAGCTGACCAAGGTCTGTACCAGCGTTCATGAGACAGGGTGAATTGGGCAGAAAATCCAGGGAGTGGATCATCGTGAAGAACCGTTCGCTCAAATCGTCACCATCCGACAGACCTGCGTCAACTTTGGCCACTGCCTGCGCCACTCGGCGGCACAGTGTTTCCCAGTTTTCAAGAACTCTTCCTTCACTGTCTTTCAGGTAATAGCGCCGCTCCAGAACAGTTTCTGCGGTTTCTGTCAGTGGCGACACTAGATCGGGGGGGGTCATTTGTCCTTGCTCCCATGTAAGGATTTGCATGCAGAGTATACGCGTACTGGCTACGTAAGCCAGCACCATTTGGCAGGCACGATAACCCAACATGTAGTTCATATCAATATAAAAAAATCTACATATTGTGGTTTGTGAAAGAACATGTTTTCAAGCAGTTCCGCCCTGGAAGGTCAAATCTATGACGAAAACAGCAGGCAGATAGCTAGAAAATACGGCAACGCCGGGAGCCCTGAGCTTGCAGCCGCGGCTATTTTTTTATAAAATTTATTTGGTCGTCAAGGCGACATTGCGTTGCACCGCTACCCTAGCGGCTGCCCTTGCCTAATAAGGGGCCTCTCATTATACTTGTACACTGTTTGCGCAGCAGGCATGGGCTTGCCGCACTATTCACCCTCCATAAAGGATTGACCGCAAATGCTGAAAAAAATTTTGTGCTGTTCTCTTCTGCTTATTCCCGCCCAGCTACAGGCTGCAGAGTCTGCTGCACCAAGCGCAAGCGCCAATAGCAATGTCAACTGGACAGTGAAGGCCTCGTGGAAGCTGCCGGCCAAACCAATTGATTTTGCCCAATCGCTTGACAATAAAAAGGTGTTCATCCTGACCGGCGATGCCAAAGTGCACGTGTTTACCGCTGAGGGCCAGCAACTTGGCTCTGTGCCGGTTGCAACCGGGGTGAGCGCCATTGATATCGCCCCCAGAGGAGAAATGCTCTATCTGCTCAACGGACAGGATAACAGCTACACCGCCATGGATGTCAGTTTTAACCAGCAGATCGACATAACTGGCGCACCCATACGGGGCAAGCAGGATGCTCCCATCACCATTGTGGAGTTTTCCGATTTTCAATGTCCCTTCTGCAACCGGGTCATGCCAGTGCTGGAAAAGGTTTTGGCCGATCACCCGAACTCTGTTCGCGTTGCCTTCAAGCATCTGCCCTTAAGCCGGATCCACCCACAGGCTGAGCCTGCGGCCCGGGCTGCCATTGCCGCGCAAAAACAAGGTAAATTCTGGGAGATGCACGATGCCCTTTTCTCCCTGGCCGAATCGGATTGGACCAGAGCTGATGTCATTGAAACCGCCGCCAAAAAGGCTGGCCTTGACATGGCCCGCTTTGTTACCGACTGGAACAGTGAGGAAACCCGAATGAAGCTTGCCAAGGACATCATGGATGCGCAGAATGCTGATGTTAGCGCAACCCCGTCCTTATTCGTCAATGGCAAGCCTGTCCAGGATCGTTCACCGGAAGCCATTGAAAAAATGATCACCGAAGCGCTTGCTGCCTTGCCACCAACTGCTCAACCTGCACCGGCTCCAGCGCAGTAACAGGGCTTGGGCGAGCAACAGATGGTAAAACCTTCCCAGGATCTGAACAGCCATATCAGCCGCGATCTTGATTTCAGTGATATCCACTATGCGCAACAGCTCTATGGTGAACTGAACCAAAATCTGCATTTGATCGAACAGACAACCGGGGTAAAGATCGCGGTACGTGGCAACACCCTGCATGTAAGTGGCAGAGCCCATGCAGTGGAGTTGGCCGTATCCACTCTGGAGCAGCTTTCCAGACTTTTGGCCAAAGGCTATCCGGTCTTCAGCCAGGATGTTTCCTTTGCGGTCAACATCTTGGCGGCATCCCCCCAGGCATCGCTTGAAGACATCTTCCTCGACA
>CAZEIT010000217.1:0-1905 GCA_964512515.1 uncultured Desulfobulbus sp. | reverse complement strand
CGACAAGGTCTGCATCACCGCGCGCAAGCGGGTGATTTCACCCAAATCAGTCAATCAGAAGCGCTATATCGAGGCCATCCGCACAAGCGACATTGTCTTTGGTATTGGCCCGGCAGGCACCGGCAAGACCTATCTTGCCGTGGCCATGGCCGTGGCCAGCCTTGCCCGCGAGCAGGTGAGCAAGATTATTCTAACTCGCCCGGCAGTGGAGGCAGGCGAAAAGCTTGGTTTTTTGCCTGGGGATATGGCTCAAAAGATTGATCCTTATCTGCGTCCGCTCACCGATGCCATCAACGAGATGATAGGCCAGGAACGTGCCATGGAACTGGTGGAGCGCGGGGTAATCGAGGTGGCGCCGCTTGCCTTCATGCGCGGCCGCACCCTGAACAATGCCTTTATCATCCTGGATGAAGCCCAGAATACCACCAGGGAGCAGATGAAGATGTTCCTTACCCGTATCGGCTTCGACTCCCATGCGGTAATCACCGGTGATGTCACCCAGATTGATCTGCCAGGAACCTATAAATCGGGCCTGATTCAGGCCCAACGTATTCTTGCCCATATACGAGGCATCAGCTTTTGCGAATTTGACAAAGGTGATGTGGTGCGCCATCGGCTGGTACAGGAGATTATCCAAGCCTACGAACAGCACGGTAAAAAGGAGGAAGCCAAGCGGCTCTCCAAACGGACTGAAGCAGAACATGCGGTTTTGCCTGGGAAGGCGAGGACAACCTAAGTATGCCGGCACAGGTGATTGATGAGCGGCTGGAGCCAGGTCGCCAGGTTAACGGGCAACTGCTGCAGCGCGTGTGCGGGCAACTGCTTGTCGAACTTAAGCTTTCTGAAAAAACGCTGAGTCTGGTGCTCTTGTCCGATGCGCAGATGGCGGCCTATAACCAGCAGTTTCGCGCAAAAAAAGGGCCGACCAATGTCCTTTCCTTTCCGGCCAGCTTTCCCAATGAGGCGCCCCCGGCTCTGGCTGGCGATCTCGGGGATGTGCTCATCTCTGTCGACACCGCTCAGCGTGAGGCCGCTGCTAAGAAAATAAGCCTCATGGCACGCCTGGTGCAGTTGATCATTCATGGGGTGCTCCATCTCATCGGTTACGATCATGAGCGCTCAGAAGAAGAGGCTCTTGCCATGTGGGATAAGGAACAGCAGCTTTTTGCTCAAATTTTTCAGATCAGGAGACACACCATGCCCCATTTAGCTGTGAATGTCGATCATGTCGCCACTTTGCGTCAAGCCAGGGGCGTAGCCGAACCGGACCCGGTACTGGCGGCCAGTCTCTGTGAACTGGCCGGGGCTCGCGGCATTGTTGTTCACCTGCGGGAAGACCGTCGGCATATTCAGGATCGGGATGTGCGTCTGCTGCGGCAGACCGTGAAAACCAAGCTGAATCTTGAGATGGCGGCAGCCAAAGAGATGATCGCCCTAGCCGTTGAACTCAAGCCCGATCTGGTGACCCTGGTGCCGGAAAAACGTCAGGAACTGACCACCGAAGGCGGTCTGGATGTTGTTGGTCATCAGAAGAAAATTGCCTCGGCTGTGGCCAAGCTGCGCAAAGTTGGTATCCAGGTGTCGCTGTTTATTGATCCAGAGGCCGAGCAAATTCAGGCTGCGGCAGAAATTGACGCGTCCCATGTCGAGTTACATACTGGCCGCTACTGCGATGCAGCCAGCTTTGAGGAGAAAGACCGGGAGTTTGTACTCCTTCGCAATGCCGCTGAACTGGCTGCGGCTTCCAATCTCCTGGTCAATGCCGGGCATGGTCTTGATTACCGCAATACCAGCCGCATTGCCGCAATTCCAGAGATCGATGAACTGAGCATCGGTCATGCCATTGTCAGTCGGGCCGTACTGGTCGGCATGGACCAGGCCGGGGTGATCGCCAATGCGAAGCAG
>CAZEIT010000216.1:0-4513 GCA_964512515.1 uncultured Desulfobulbus sp. | reverse complement strand
ATTAAGGGAAAAATACCAATGCCTTTTTCCATGAAGGAACGCGAGACCTTGCTGGCCATCCGGGGGATAGGGCCTATGGTGCTTAAGCGCCTGGAAGAAATGAGGCTCGATTCCCTGGCCAAACTCAGCCGGACAAGCGCTCCGGATATTGCAGCCGCCATCGCGGCCCAACTCAACTCAAGCTGCTGGCGCAACCGCCCGCAGACCCTGGCCGCTCTTGAGGCAGCCATTGGTCTGGCTCGCTCGCGCCCCACACAACCTGAAGAGGATTAAGCTATCCATGGCCGATATACTAACCCTGGATGATGTGCAGGACGCCACCATCCTGGTCGGAAAAATTCTGAAAAAAAAGGGCCATACCGTCCACACCTTTACCGATGAGGACGAGGCCATTGCCCATGCCCGCAACCAGCCGGTGGATCTGGCCATTCTGGATATCAAGCTCAAAAGAATGAGTGGAATCGAGGTATTGGCCCTGCTCAAAGAGATTAACCCAGCCATGCGAGCCATCATGCTTACCGGCTACCCCACCATGGAAACCGCCCGTGAGGCCATGGGGCTTGGGGCGGATGAGTACTGCGTCAAACCCATTGACCGCGCCGAACTGGAAGAGAAGGTGGAAAAGGTGCTGGCTCTGGATAAAAAGGCCTGAAGGCACGAAGATGAACGCCACCGCCGGACAGAGGGACAGAGCAGAGGGCGAACTTGCCCGTTCAGACCGCTTTCTCGACATCTTCCTGAAAACCATTGCCATGACCTCCCGGGTACTGGACCACCAGGAGGTCATGGAGACAGTCGTGCGGGAATTGCCAGGACTGCTTGATGCCGATGCCTGCACCATCCGCCTTCTGGATGAATCGACCAGGAGTTTCGTTCTGGGGGCTGCCCATGGCGTATCCATGGAATATCTCACCCGTGAGACCATCGATACCGAGCAGACCCTGGAGATGGTTCAGGCCGGATATCCGGTCTACACCGACCATGTGGATGAAGAGGCACTCTTGCCCTTTTACGACGCAGCCAGGCGTGAAGGCATCAAGGCGGTGCTGTCCCTGCCCATCCTGTTTCAAGAACAGGTTATCGGCATCATGCGGCTTTTAAGCAAAAGCGCGACGAGAAATTTCAGCAGCGAGGAAATATCCTGCGCCATGGCCCTGGCCATGCAGACCGGCATTGCCATTGCCCATGGCCGCATGTTTAAGGAACAGCAGGTCCAGCTCGGTTTTCTGCGGGAATTGCAGGTCTTCTCTCGTCTGGTCAATTCTTCCCTGGATCTTAACCACACCCTCAGTGTTATGGCCAAACGCGCGGTGGAAAGCCTGGATGCCAAAGGCTGTACCTTGCGTCTGGTTGATCCTGCCAGCAAGCGTCTGTATCTGGCCGCATCCCACGGGTTGTCTGAGGCCTATCTGCACCGGGGCCAGGTAGAGAGCGAACGCGGTATCCAACTGGTGCTGGCAGGTGAGCCGGTGGCCATCTACGATGCCTGCGCTGACCGGCGGGTGGATTATGCCGAGCAGATGCGGGCCGAGGGGATTGTCTCGCTTCTTGCCGTACCCCTGCAGGTCCAGGGTGAGATTATCGGTGTGATGCGGGTGCTCACCAGTACGTCACGGGTTTTCACTGATGCGGAAATCCGCTTTGCCTCAACCTTGGCGGAAGTGGGCGGCACTGCCATTCACAATGCCCGGAACTACCAGAAAATCAGTAACCTGCTCATTCGTATCGAAGGGCATGAGAAGTTTCTTGCCACCATCATCGACAGCCTGCAACATCAGCTCATTGTTTTTAACCAGGATCACCGCATTGCCCTGGCCAATAAGCAATTTCTTGCGGCAATTGACCGCCCCGAGGAGGAGGTGATCGGCATGCACTACGGCGAACTCTGCCGCAACGAGGAAGCATGCCCGGTAAACCAGGTTTTTGCAGGGCTTGCTGTGCAACCCATGACCGAAGAATTGCGCAGCGATACGGGCAGTCAGTGGTTTGAGCGCAGTGCTTCACCTATTAAAAATGAGCGCGGCCATGTTGAGTATGTTATTGAAATTATACGAAATATCACGGCTGAACGAAGGCTGGCCGAGGCCGAAGTAGAACAGGGCAGGTTGAGCGGTATTGTGGAGTTGGCGGGGACCGTTGCCCATGAGATCAATAGTCCGCTCTTTGCCGCCCTGGGCACGGCCGAACTTCTGGCCGATGATGAGGCAGCAGGCGGCATCAACGAAGAACTGCAGGTGGTGATCCGCAACCTGCAGCGCATCAGTGAGCTAACCAAAAAGATGACCAGTATGACTGGCTTTAAACGCAAACAGTATGTTGGTGAGAGTACCGTGCTTTCACTCGAGGATGACAACCAGTAAAACAACGTGCTTCTGGCTGCAGGAAGCGGTACAAAGGAGGTCTTCTTATCTTGCAGCATGATAGCGGCTCTATTCCAGTTCCAGATTAACGTAACCGTACAAGAAGGCGAGGAAAATACGGCATAGACGTATATAGAGATACTCTGAAGAGTATTTTTCAATGCAATGCCGACACAGATAGCGCTTTGATATGGAATTGGAATTACATGGAGTATGGCGGCAGACACTATGCAGCCGCCCCGGAGAACCTTTTTTAGAGTCAGCGCTGACAGCGCTGACACATTCCACCAAGAACCGATGAGGTATTGAATGAACAGCAAAGGTAAGGGAAAAACCTGGTTTTTTGCCGCTGCATTCCTGCTGGCAGGATACGGCCTGGCAGTGGCAGCAGAAAACACGCCAGCAACCGCAACTGAGCAGGCCGCTCCAGTTCAGCAAGTTGCACCTGCAGCGGATGCTGTGGCGCCAGCCACAGAAGCAGCGCAGACCGAGGCGGTGGCTGCGGCGTCTGGCCCAGTTACCATCAGTATTGACACAAACACCATCAATAATGGCGGCACCATCAAGGTGACCGGTCAGGCTCCGGCGGGCAAGCCTGTGTATCTGGAAGTCTGGGCCGAAGGCCACGATGTGCGTGCCAGCCGCTTTGACGGTGCGCCCGATCCAAAAACTGGAGTTCGTCCCTACAAGTTTTACATGACCGAGCACATGCCCGCCTACTTCAAGATCTTTGCTCCCATCACCATGCAGGACAAGATCGATGCGGAAAAGAAGAAGGGCAACAAGTGGAGCATGTCTGGCATCATCAAGGAACTTGGTGCGGACGCTGCTTTTAATGTCCCGGCCGAAGCCCCTATCAAGGCATATCAGAGCTCTTTTTATGCCAGCCTTATCGGCAGCCGTGGCGATCTACTCTCCGATGCACCGGACCGCCGCACCTCCATGCAGTTGACCAAGGCTCGTTTTCGCGATCTTGACAAGGTAGTTGCCGCCCAGGTGGCAGTGCAGCCGGATGGGCGCTTCAGCGCGGACATTCCGATGCGTTCCGGTATTGCGCCTGGCGAATACAAGATTGTCGCCCATGTAGATGAGGCCACCAAGAGCGCACCGGTCACCTTCACCAACACCACCAACTTCCCCACCGTGTACCTGCCAAATGCCGGTACCAGCATGAACCTGATCTATCCCTTTATCCTGACCCTGGCGGTCACGATTTTCGGCGTGCTCATGGGCGCAGGCGGTGGTTTCATCCTTAACCCTCTTCTGGTTACCCTGTTCCCGATGCTGCCGCACACCATCGTGGCTGGTACTGTTACGCCCACTGTGCTTTTTTCGCAGGGCAGCGGTATCTACAACTATTCCAAAATCAACTTTATCAGTTGGAAGCTTGGTATTGGTATTGGTCTGGCCATGCTGGCCGGTGGCTTTATTGGTCCGAAGCTGACGGAAATGATTACGCTTGCGCAGTTCAAATCCGCCTTTGGCTGGATCCTTTTGGTTCTGGCTGGATTGATGTTCTGGCAGACCACCCCTGGTTACCTGGCCAAGAACAAGAAAGAGCAGGCTATTTTGAAGGAATTCAAGAAGCGTGCTGAGGAAGCAGCCAGTAAGTAAGCAACCACACTTGTGAGGAGATAAATAATGAAAGTAGAATTTTGGGGACAGGAATTTAAGGTCAACATGTTTGTTGGCTGTATAGGCGGCTTTCTGATCGCTGTTTTATCGTCCATGTTCGGTTTTGGCGGCGGCCCCTTCATGGTGCCCCTGATGACCGTGTTTCTGCGTCTGCCCATGTACCTGGTGGTGGGCAGCTCGCTGCTGGCCATCTTTTTCAACACCACCATGAGCACTATGCGTCACTACCAGTTCGGCAACTTTGACTGGGTGCTGTTTCTGGCCATGTTTCCGGCAGCCCTGCTGGCGGGTTTCATTGGGCCTAAAATTGCCAAACGCCTCAGCCCGCTGGTAGTTAAGCGCGTGGCCTGCGTTGGTCTCGTCATCCTGGCGTTGAGCCTTTTAGGCGTGTATTGATGCGACTGCAGCAGTAATTTTTGCTTTGTTCTTAAAACCGCCGGGAAATTTCCCGGCGGTTTTTTTGGGTGCGCCGGGCAGGGCGCATCCACTTGGAGGTGTAAGTCCTCAACACGCCCGTC
>CAZEIT010000215.1:0-4519 GCA_964512515.1 uncultured Desulfobulbus sp. | reverse complement strand
GTGGGCTGCCGCCTGGAAACACCGGGGTGCAGCCTGTGCATGGGCAACCAGGCCCGAGTCAGGCCAGGCGCGACAGTCATGTCTACCTCGACCCGCAACTTTGACAACCGTTTGGGCGATGGCAGTCAGGTATACCTGGCCTCTTCCGAGCTGACCGCCATCACCGGTCTTTTGGGCAAAATTCCCACCCATGCGGAATATATGGAGTGGATCAACAAGAAACTGCAGGCATAGCCGAGCTGCGTAACTTTCGTCTCGCTAAAGGAGGCGACGACACATCATGGCCAAAAAGAAGTTAAAGCAACATGTGATCAACCGAAACTGGTGCAAGGGTTGCGGCATCTGCGTCAGTCTTTGCCCAAAAAAAGTGCTGGAACTGGATGAGTTTGACAAGGTGGTGGCCGCATACCAGGAGAAGTGCATCACCTGCAAGCTCTGTGAAAAAATCTGCCCTGATTTGGCCATAACCGTAGAAACCGAAGAGGCGGCTGAGGAGGCCAAGGCCCATGAGTGAAAACAAGATCCGCTTTGTGCAGGGCAACGAGGCCTGCGCCATGGCAGCCATGTATGCGGGGCTCGATTTCTATGCGGGTTATCCCATCACCCCATCCACGGAAATTGCGGAGATACTGGCAGAACGATTGCCTGCCATGGGCAAGAAATTCATCCAGATGGAGGATGAAATCGCCTCCATGTGCGCCATTATCGGCGCATCACTCACTGGCCACAAGGTGATGACCGCCACCAGCGGCCCTGGCTTTTCGCTGATGCAAGAGGCTCTGGGTTATGCGGTCATGGCGGAAATCCCCTGCGTGATTGTCAATGTGCAACGGGGCGGCCCCTCCACTGGCAACCCCACCCATGTCAGCCAGGGAGATGTGAATCAGGCGCGCTGGGGCACCCACGGCGACCATGCCATTGTGGCGCTCACCGCCTCCAACCATCAGGATGTGTTCAACATGACGGTTGAGGCCTTCAACATTGCCGAGACCTACCGTACCCCGGTCATTCTGCTCTTTGATGAGGTGGTCGGCCATTTACGGGAAAAACTGGTGGTGCCTGAACCAGACGAACTGCCTCTGGTGGAACGGCTCCACACCAGCAAGCGCGAAGGCGTCAACTACCATCCCTATCTGCCGCGTGAAGACGGCCGCCTGCCCATGAGCGACTTTGGCGGTGTGCACCGTTACAATGTGACTGGTCTGTACCACGACATGTGGGGCTTTCCGACGGACAAGCCGGAACTGGTGGAAGATTTGATGCGGCATTTGATCCGTAAAATCGAATATGCCGCCACCTCGCTCACCCACCATAAGGCCTACCACATGGAGGATGCCCGCACTGTGCTCATCAGCTACGGTTCCTCGGCTCGCTCTGCCCTGGCCCTGGTGGAGCGCATGCGCCAGCGCGGCCAGCGTATCGGTCTTTTAGAGCTGCAAACCATTTGGCCCTTCCCCGAGCAACTGGTGCGGGATTATACCCAGGATGCGGAAGTAATCGGCGTGGTGGAAATGAATATGGGGCAGCTCATCCAGGCGGTGAAGCTAGCCGTGAAAAAGCCGCAGCGGGTGTATCTGATCAACCGCATCGACAACCGCCTCATCACTGATAAAGATATTCGGCAAACCCTGCGCGCCATCCAGGGAAAGGGGGTCTGACATGTCTGTGCACGACTATATCCGCGAACGTTTTTTCCCCCACATGTGGTGCGCAGGCTGTGGCCATGGCACCATCTTGAATGGGCTCATCCGGGCAGTGGATGAACTAGGCATCCGCAAGCGCAACCTGGTGATGGTAACCGGCATTGGCTGTTCGGCGCGTATTTCTGGTTATGTGGATTTTCACAGCCTGCACACCATCCATGGCCGGGCCCTGGCCTTTGCCACTGGCGTCAAGCTGAGCAGGCCGGAGCTGAATGTGATTGTGCCCATGGGCGATGGCGATGGTCTTTCCATCGGCGGCAACCATTTCATTCATGCGGCCCGGCGCAATATCAACCTGACTGCGCTGATCATGAACAACCGCACCTACGGCATGACCGGCGGCCAGTTTTCACCCATGTCTGGTCTGGGCATCAAGGCCTCCACCGCGCCTTACAGCAATATTGACAACAGTTTTGACGTGGTGGAGCTGGCCAAGGCCGCGGGCGCGACCTTTGTTGCCCGCACTACCACTTTCCATGTCAATCAGCTCAGCGACCTGATCAAGGCAGCCATCGAACACCAGGGCTTTTCCGTGGTGGAGATTTTCACCCAATGCCCCACCTATTTTGGCCGCAAGAACAAACTGGGCGATGCGCCAGAGATGCTGCAGGTATTCAAGGAGCGCACCGTGCCCGTGGGTTCGCCCAAAAAGGCGGAAGATCCAAGCCTGATGGAGCGTGGTATCTTTGTTGATATTGACCGCCCCGAATACTGCGACGAATACCAGAAACTCATCAAGCGGGCGCAGGAGGGTTGATCATGGAAAACACCACCCACCAGTTTATCTTTACCGGCTCCGGCGGCCAGGGCCTGATCACTGCGGCCATTGTGCTGGGTGAGGCTGCGGTCATGCACGAGGGGCTTGAGGCGGTGCAGTCGCAGTCCTACGGCGCTGCTGCCCGTGGCGGCGCGACCAGAGCTGATGTCATTATTTCCAACGAGCCTATTCGTATCCCCAAGATTATCCAGACCGGGGTGCTCATCTGCCTGACCCAGGAGGCCTACACCCGCTTTGGTATGCTCATCCGGCCAGGCGGCCTGTTCATCACCGACAAGCGTTTTGTCAAGAGTGTGCAGAAGCTGGATGCCATCCATATTGAGCTTGATCTCTACAACAAGGTGGTGGAGGAGATCGGCAAGACCGTGGTCTTCAATATAGCCATTTTGGGCGCACTTCTGGGCATTTATCCGGTGGTGAAGAAGGAATCCGTAGTCAAGGTGCTGGAACACAGATTTCCGCAGGCCCTGCACGCGGATAACCTCAAGGCATTGGAACTGGGCCTCGAAGTTGGTAATATGTACCATTCCTGAATCAAGATGCAGCCGGGGCGCGGTAAACGCTCCGGCTGTTTTGCACTTTAAAACAAAGATGGAGGATATTATGCATTTCTTAAAATCATTATTGTGCCTGTCTTGCGCACTGCTTCTTTGCTCATGCTCAAGCGATTCCTATGAAAAGTATATCGGGCTTTGGGAGGGTCACCAAAAAAGTTTGTGGGATGGGAGTGATGTTTTAAAAATTCTAGAAATCACAAAAGAAGGGGACTCTTTTTTAGCAAAAGAAAACATCTTGGTTGAGTCCAAAGCAATGCTTCTTTCAAAAAACGACAACCAGCTCCTCGTTAACACAGGCATTGGAAGCATCCCGATCGCATTCGGCGCAGACAAAGACACCCTGCTTGTTGAAGGCAACTCGTACAAGAGAATAACACAGGAACGAGTTGATGAAATAAAGTCAGATATTAAGAAAAAGAAGGAAGAGGAAGAAAGAAAGAAGATTTTATGCAAAAACATTATAAAAGAATTGAATGACGAGATAAAAAATATGAACAGTCAAAAAAATATTGACTCCAAACAAACAACAGAAAGAAAAAACACTATTGTAAAAAAGTATAAAGAAAAATATACAGCTCAAGGATGCAGCTTAAACAGTTTTCCGATATTTTTTTGATATATTTAACTATATTGTAACTTTGAAAATATCAAAAATTTGCGCAAGGAGACCACATGAAGAAAATTAAGGTGCACAATCCGGTGGTGGAACTAGATGGCGATGAAATGACCCGTATTATCTGGCAGTTCATCAAAGACCGGCTGATTCTGCCCTATCTGGATATTGATCTGAAATACTATGACCTTGGCATGGAAAACCGGGATGCCACCGAGGATCGGGTAACCATCGAGGCGGCCGAGGCCATCAAGCAGTATGGGGTGGGCGTAAAGTGCGCCACCATCACCCCGGACGAGGCCAGGGTAGAAGAATTTTCCCTCAAAAAAATGTGGAAATCGCCCAACGGCACCATCCGCAACATCATCGGCGGCACGGTCTTCCGCCAGCCCATTATCTGCAAAAACATCCCCAGGCTGGTACCTGGCTGGACTAAACCCATTGTTATTGGCCGCCACGCCTTTGGCGACCAGTACCGGGCTACTGATTTTCTCGTTCCGGGTGCGGGTAAACTGAGCCTGATCTTTGAACCGGAAGGCGGTGGCGAGCCTACCCGCTACGAGGTCTTCAATTTTCCGGATGCCGGTATTGCCATGGGTATGTACAACCTGGACGATTCCATCCGCGGGTTTGCCCGCTCGTGCATGAACTATGCGCTTACCTTGGGTTGGCCGCTCTACCTTTCCACCAAGAATACCATCCTGAAGAAGTACGATGGCCGCTTCAAAGACCTGTTCCAGGAAGTGTTTGATGCGGAATTTGCGGCCCGCTTCAAAGAGGCAGGCATCAGCTACGAACACCGCCTGATCGACGATATGGTGGCCTGCGCCCTCAAGTGGGAGGGCGGCGTTGTCTGGGCCTGTAAAAA
>CAZEIT010000214.1:0-4524 GCA_964512515.1 uncultured Desulfobulbus sp. | reverse complement strand
TTTTTTATTTTCTTCTATTTCCTTGAGCAGGGCCTGGTGTTCGCGGCTGGTTTGTACCAGGAGCATCTTGTTCTGACGATCTTTTACCCTGGCCGTGGCCTCATCGTGCTCGTTTTGGTTCTCCTGCTGCTTTTCGGCGAGCCGCTCGATTTTGGCACGCAAAACGTTCAATTTTTCCTGCTTTTCCTGAATTGACAGCTCCCGCTTGACAATGCCGTCCTCGCATTTGGATATGGCTTGGTCGAATCCGGAAATTTCGCTGTCAATTTGTTGCAGGCTGATGAGTTTTTCCATTTCTTCTTTCAAAGGCGTTCTCCTTATTTGAAAACAGAATCAAGGTAAACGATGCGTTTATGTATCAACCGACTTTGGGCCAGAGCAACTTAAGGGGCGTGGCCTGCTTGGCCATGTCGATTGGAATGTTCCAGTTGCGGCTGAAAAAAAGTTTGGCCAGGCGCTCGGCAAAAAGCGGCATGGCTGGGTTCTCCGTGGGGAAGTGCCCGGCATCCAGGAGCCATAGGCCGGCCTCTTCGGCCCAGCGGGCTACGTTGTGCTTCACTTCAGCGGTGATGTACACTTCCGCGCCCTGCGCCAGTGCGGTTTCAGCCAAATCCGAGCCGGAACCACCGCAAACCGCTACCCGGCTTATATGCTCTGGTTCCTTGCCGGCAGCAAGTATCCATTCCGGTGCGCAGAACCGGTGCAAACGCTGAACCAGTTCGCTTGCTGCCACTGATTCGGGGTAGCTGCCGATACTGCCCAGGCCGCAACTGCCGTTGCAAGTATGGGTGACAGGAAGAAGCGGCCGGATATTCGCCAGCCCCAGGCTCTGCGCCAAAGCATGGCTGACGCCGCCCTCTACCGAGTCCAGATTGGTATGGCAGGCGATAACGCTGATACCTGCCCGCAGGACGGCGCTGAGAAATGCGCCGATAGGGGTATCGGTATGCAGGGCTCTGATCGGCTTGAAGATAATGGGATGATGGGTAATGAGCAAATCGCACTTTTTGCTGATCGCCTGCTCGGCCACATCTGTGCAGGGATCCAGCGCGATCATGATGCGATGCACCGACTGGCCCGGTGACCCGGCCAGGAGGCCAACATTGTCCCAGGATTCGGCCAGCGTATCCGGAACCAGGCTTTGCAGGGCAGCGTGTATGTCGTTTACTGTGGGCACGGTTTCAGCAATGAGAATGAAAAAAGGCACACCTTGTGGGGGTGTACCTTGTATAGGACTTCACGTATGGAAGATTGAGGGCAGAGCAGCAGGGCCTGTTTGTTGGCTTGTGATGTGCGTTGCATCGAAGAATGAAAACCTGCGTCCGCGGGCATCTTCCTGCGGATACTGTGGTGGGCCCACCTGGACTCGAACCAGGGACCGACCGGTTATGAGCCGGTGGCTCTGACCAACTGAGCTATAGGCCCAATCTTTATAGACGAATCATAAAATATACTGCGCAAATGATAAAGAGTCAACTATTCATTAAAGGTCATGCCAATGCCTTATTCATTTTTTTTGGCCGGAAGTGATGGCGTTTTCTGCTGTTTTTTGCGGTAGTATAGCAAACCGGCCACTGCAGCTGCCAGGGCAATTAAGGTAAGGCTGAACATGGGGCGAAAGCGTATCCATGCCAGGGCGATAACCAAGGCAGACCAGAACAGCCCGGCAACCGTTGCGGTAAAGCCCGTACCCGCGGCCACAATGCTGCCGATGAACGGTACCACACTGGCCAGCACTGAGAGCGGCCGCAAAAATATGGCCAGTCCGGCGATGCAGAATGCTGCACCCATAGCGCGCAATATCCAGGCCATGGTTTGGTTGCCGGCAAGTTTTCCGGCTATCATCACCTGCGCGCTTTCGGTGCCCATTGACAACAGGCTCACACGTTCACCGTTTTGGGCGATAAAGGGCTCAAAGGTATTGCCGCGCTGTACGGCAATAAGGGAGATCAGTGTTTCAGCAGGCACCATGGAAAAACTGATGCGGAGATCACCAATGGCTGGGGCTGCGGGGTCCGCGGCCAGGTAGACCACATTGCCACCGTTGGAATGCAGCACCGCTGCCTTGTTCTTGATCGATGAACCCAGCGGTAGACGGAGTTGTTCTGCTTTGACCTGTACGTTCAATACCTGGGTGGCGTTAATGCGTTTGGCTAGGAAATCGGGCAGGCGGTATGCGCCAAAGTGCACCTCTTTCGCTGTTTCGTCAAGTTCGGCAATGCTTGCCAACACCGTGTTTTTGCCTTGGTAGCGCGGGTCATGGAAGGCCTTGGCGTCAATGGGCTTATTCGACCAGGTTGGCTCATAATGATAGGTGGTGATAGTTTCCGTACTGCCGCCCGTTTTTTCCACGGTTTTGGACTCGCTTTTTTCCACCCACTGATAATACTCGACCTTCCGGATCAGGCGGATGGCATCCACCTGCAAACCGAAAACCGGGTCGCTCAACTTGGCCTTGGCCTGGGCGCTACCGCTGGCGTGCACCAGCTTGCCTTCCAAGGCCGGGTTGATCTGGTCAATTTTTTCCAATTCGACAAGCTGCGTTGCCGTGTTATGGAGGGCTGTTCGGGTTGCGGTTGTTCTGCCTTCGTTCCACCACAACAGGCCAGTGGCACCGATAAACAGGGCCAAACCCAACAGGATGCCGGAAAATGCACCTGAAAGACGGCTCCCTAAAGACTCAGTTGTTTTTTTCTGGTAGCTCATGTGCGCTTATCTCCTTGCGCAAAAGAAACAGATATGGATTCAATTCCGTATCAAAGGCAATTCAATTGGTGGTGGCACCCAAGTATTCTGCACCGGCAATCTGATTGTCTTTAATCGTGAAGCGCAGGTATTCATTGGGGGCAATCATGAAGGTCCATATGTTGTCCTGTTTTTCTGGTTCACCCAGGGCAAGGCACGATGAAGCCGGTTGTCCCAGCTTCCAGCGGCCCAGACCAAGCGGGCTCCCCGGCTCCAGCACAACCCTGGACAGCGAACCTTTGCTGTAGACCGCCTGATGGCCCGGATAAAACAGGGTTTCCTCGCTGATGCCGCCAACTGTCGCAGCGCTTTGGGCAATGCTGTCCGGCGGGCCGAACAGGGCCTTTGCCTTAGCCGGGGTACTGCCAAAATCAAGAATGATTTGGGCCAGATCGGGCATGGGCGCATCGGGAAGGGCAATATAATCGGCAAAGACCCACCCCGAGCCGGGTGCATTGGGTAAATCGAGTTGATACCATGCGCCTTCGTCTGTCTTTTGCATGCCGATTAGCACCACTCGTCCTGCTTCGAGCTGACCCGCTATGCTGCTTGTCGTAGAAGGTTCACTGCGGATGTTGACCTTGCTGGCAGTGCAATAGGCCAGGGTCGGCTGGCTGATCGACTCTGCCTCTGCCTGGGGCAGTGCCGAGCGAGGCATGGCAATGGTCATTTCCGCTGGGCCGAGAATCATGTTTGTTGAGGCCAGGATATAGCGGCCCCGGCAGACAAACTCCTTGGCAAGTTTGGCGCAATTCAGCGGAATGATCTGCGGGCTTTCAACAAACCAGGCGTCCTCGGCTCCAGTCCTGCTGTCCTTCGAAGTGCAGTTGGACAACTGCTCTGGGTAGCCGTCTGCACCAAATTGCAGGTCGCACTGAAAGCCGAACTGATTGTCGATAAGGGCGGTGTAGCGGCCGTCCGGCCCTGTACTGATCACTACTCGTCGCAAGGACGCGCCCTCATTGTCGCTACCATACAACTTGGCAGTCAGCCAGGCTGTACGGATATCCTGCGGTGTATCGTTGGCCAGAGTTGGAGAGCTAGCAATGAGTACGCCTGCTACCGCCCATAGCCACGAGAGCCGCTTAGTCCGTATGGTATTGTGCATGACAACCTCACAAAAAGAGAAAATACGCGATAGACACAGGAATGCATGATTCCGGCAACCTGCAACAAGCCTTGATCGGCGCAGTCTGCGCTTCGATTTACTTCTTCATACAGGAGGCACCGACCCCGCCCAAACTTTTTGCAGCCTTGTCGGCATCGGTACGGTTGTTGAACTCCACGATAGCGTAGGTGCCTTTGCCTCGAGCAGAGATCATCTGATCAAGTGGACGCATATCTACTTCAATTTTTCCGTTTGCGCAGTACACGGTGTAGTTTGCAGCCATCAGCGGAACAGAAAACATAAAGATGGAAAAGAACAGAGCTAATGCAAATTTTGTCATATTTCCTCCTGATTGAAATGTTTCCGGTATTGGAAGCTAAGGTTAATTTGATGAAATATGCTCGTTTCAAGTGGTGAAGCAACAACACTGGCGGCAGGTGAAAGCTGCATCCCTGTGTCCACAGAGCGGGAGAATGAACCGCTGATGGCGCACTTGCAATGAGAATCTGCCGGACAGCTTCGGCAGCCCTGGTATTGGACTCACAGGCCAATGCCGTTCTCCAGCACCAGGCGGGTACTGCCGCCCTCTACCGCATAAACCTGGTACATAAAACCCTCGTAGTAGTCTTGGCCGGCAATACTTTCCAAAACCCCGTCGCCGTTTAAATCTG
>CAZEIT010000213.1:0-4558 GCA_964512515.1 uncultured Desulfobulbus sp. | reverse complement strand
CGCGTCCCGGTAAGCAATTCCCTGGGCGCTATGGGAAGCGCAGCGGATTTGACCGTGCAGGGAAATTCATGGTTACAGCAATGAATATCTCCAAGTTCGCCATCCCCGAGATTATCTTTGGTCGCGGCAGTCTCGACTATGCAGGACAATGTGCCCGCAGCCTGGGTGCAAAAAAGGCCTTTGTGGTCAGCGATAGCGGCATAGAAGAGGCCGGCTGGCTGCAGCGCCTTAAGGGCATCCTGGAAAAGGAAAAAATCCGTTGGGTCTACTACCCGGGCGTCACCTCCAATCCCCGTGATTTTCAAGTAGAGCAGGGTGCAGAACTCTACATAAAAAATGGTGCGGATGTCATTATCGCCATTGGCGGCGGCAGCGTCCTGGATACGGCCAAGGGCGTGGCCATCCTGGCGAGCAATGGCGGTGCAATAGCCGACTACGAAGGTGCCAACCGGGTGAGCCGTCCCCTGCCGCCCATGCTGCTCATTACCACCACTGCTGGCAGCGGCTCGGATATCAGCCAGTTCTGCATCATCACCGATATGCAACGGCAGGTGAAGATGTCTATCATCACCCGCACGCTGGTACCGAACATCTCCATTGTCGATCCGCTCATTCTTCGCACCAAGCCGGAATCACTCATTATCCATTCCGCTATCGATGCGCTTGCGCACGCTATTGAGGCCTACATGTCGCGTATCGCCTCGCCGTTCACCGAAATGCACTCCTTAAAGGCGGTGGATCTCATTCTGAAGCACCTGCCAACGGCTGTGGCCAGCCGTTCCCTGGAGGCGCTTGAGCAACTCAGTATCGCTTCAGTGTCAGCCTCCATGGCTTTCAGCAACGCCAGTCTGGGCGCGGAGCATGCCTTGGCCCATTCTCTGGGCGGACAGTTCGACATGCAGCACGGGGTGATTCATCCCATCCTGCTGCCCAGCTTCATGCGCTTCAACCTGCCTTTCAATGCCAAAAAAATGGCGGAACTGTGCCGGGTTATCCTGGGGAGAAGAGAGTCCTCCGATGAAAATACCGCCCAGGCCGGTATTAAGAAGCTGGAAGATTTCTTTGCCTCCTTCAATGTGCCGCTTCGCCTGGGCGAAATCATCCCCAGGCAGGAGCAGGCAACTCTGGCTGGGATCAGCCGGATGGCGGTGCAGGATGCCTGTAACCTGACCAATGCCAAACCCGCCACCTGGGAAGAGTTTTTGCAGATCATTGAAGAGGTGTGGTGATGCAGACGCCAACCACTCTGGAAGATCTGATTGGCATTGAGCATTGCAAGATCGGTTTTTACCAGGAACTGCAGTCCAAACTTGAGCTGTTGCGCCAGTCCAACCTGGAATTGGAAAGTAAACGCAAGGAAATTCAAGCCCTGCTGGATGGCATCACCGATCTGATGGCCGTGCTCTCAGAGCATTTTGTCATCCAGCGGGTGAATCATGTCTTTGAGCAATGGTATCCGCAGGAAGAGCCTGTAGGTCGCCGCTGTTACGAGGTTTTTCGGGGCCGTTCTCACCGTTGCAAGGAATGCCCGGCCATTAAGGCGCTGGCCTTGGACAGGGTAGTCAAAGACTTGTGTATCTACAAGGTGAAAGAGGAATTCAGGCATTATGAGGTCATCGCTTCGCCGCTTAAGGCAGACGCGACCGGGGAAAGGCGAGTACTGCTCTTCAAGCGGGATGTAACCCTGGAAAAGAAGTTTCAGGCGCAATTTTACCAGGCAGAGAAGATGGCCACTGTGGGTGTGCTGGCGGCTGGCGTTGCCCACGAGATCAACAATCCCCTGGCTGCCATCCATGGTTTTGCCCAGGGTTTGAAACGGCGACTGGCTTGCCTTGAACTTCAGGTGGAGGGCGAATTGTTCAATGACTTTCAAGAATATACCGAGACCATTGTCAAGGAATGTCTACGCTGCCACGATATCGTGCGCACCTTGCTCACTTTCAGTCGCCCGAACACCTCCAGCATGGGCCAGGTTGATCTCAACCAATGCGTGACCGACACTCTTTTTATATTGAAGCACCACATCAAGGAGCGGCCAGGTTTGACGGTGCAAGCCTGTCTCTACCCGGAGATGCCGGTTATTAACGGGGATGAATCCCAACTCAAACAGGTGATCCTTAACCTTTTGACCAATGCCTTTGACGCTATCGCTGATCAGGGCCTCGTCCGCATCAGTACCCTGGTGAGGAAAGACGAGGTGGAGTTGGTTGTGGCAGACAGCGGCAGTGGTATTCCAGACGGTTTGAAAGACAAGCTCTTTGAACCCTTTTACACCACCAAGCCGGTGGGGCAGGGTATAGGGATTGGGCTTTCAACCTGCTACACTATTGTCCAGCAGCATCAGGGTACAATCAGGGTTGAGAGCAGTATGGGCGAGGGTGCGGCTTTTCATGTCGTCCTGCCGGGGGCACAAGAGGCATGAAGACGGAAGCGTATGGCGTACTGGTCATTGACGATGAAGAGCCTATCAGGCGGCTTCTCCAGAAAGAACTGGCCAATAGCTGCCGGGAGATCCATACCGCTGCAGATGGGGCGGCTGCCCTGGCGCAGATGCGCAGTCACTGGTTTGATGTCATCCTGCTGGATTTGCGGCTGCCGGGTGTGGTTGGGCTTGATCTGCTCATTCAGGTACGGGAATCCATTCCCCATGCTGAAGTGATCATGGTCACAGGCCATGGTGATGTGGATATCGCTGTTGAGGCCATGAAACTCGGGGCCTACGATTTTATCCGCAAGCCATTCCACCTTGATCGGCTGGACATGCTGGTTGAAAAGGCGCATCAGCGGGTGCGGCTGGCCCGGGAAAATAATCGGCTGCGGCACGGATCGGAAAGCGGTCAGGATTCGGTGCGCTTTATCGGCCATTCCAAAAGCATTGCTGAGATCCAGTTCCTGATTGCCAAGGTTGCGCCCGCCAGGATACCGGTGCTCATCACTGGCGATTCCGGTGTGGGCAAAGATATTGTCGCCACGGCCATCCACCAGGGCTCCTCTTTGTCTGCCCAGCCTATGGTGGTTAAGAACTGTGCTGCTTTGCAGAAGGAACTGGCACGCAGCGAACTCTTTGGCCATTTGCGGGGGGCCTTTACCGGCGCAGATACCTCCAGGGAAGGGTTGCTCTCCTTTGCCCATGGCAGTACGCTTTTTCTGGACGAAATTGGTGAGCTGCCCCTGGAGGTGCAGGCCTCGCTTTTAAGGGTGCTGGAAACCGGCCTGTTCAGGCGGGTCGGTGAAAAAGAGGAGCGCAGCGTCAGTATCCGCTTTCTTTTTGCCACCAATCGCCGTCTGCAGGAAGAGGTGGAGGCCGGACGCTTCAATGAAGCCTTTTATCACCGCATCAACGCCTTCAATATCCATGTTCCGCCCCTGCGGGAGCGCAAGGAGGATATTCCCTTTTTGGTGGATTATTTCCTGGCCAAACTCGGCTCGGAACATGTCCACTACCGGGTGATGCCTGGCGCCATGGACTGCATGCTGCACTACAACTGGCCTGGCAATATCCGGGAACTGCGCAACGTGATTGAGCGCTCCATCATCCTGGCGGAAAGCGGCATCATTACCGAGCGCTGCCTGCCGCAGGAACTGCAGGAATCCCTGGACGCCAGCGCCGCGCTAACCCTTGAGTCGGTGGAAAAGCAGCATATCCTCAAACTGCTGGAAGCCCACGGCGGTAACCGCCAACACACAGCAGACAGCTTGGGTATCAGTCGTAAAACCCTGTACCGCAAACTTTTGCAGTACGGTATTGAATAGTTTGCTTGTGTCTGCACGCAATGGTTTTGGGGCATTTTGACTCAAAAGCCCATTTCATTGTTACCAAATGTCCCGCTACGGGCGGGCTTTATGCCTGATGCGTCCACTCTTCAGGCAAGCGGGCTCGTCACGTTCTGCTGAATGCGCCTTTCATGCCAGAATCAAACCAGCCTGGAATCATTGTGTTTTCCTGCCTTGTTGCATAGTTCTTTTTGTGACTGATGTCCTGCTTGTAAATTTTGGCACAAAAAATGCTTGGCTGTATGATATTCGAGCCACTTGTCTGTACGTGACAGGCAGGGAAAATACACCAGGAACCTTTATTTAAGGGGGTTATTATGGCAGTTCAAGAACAAGTATACGGTTATTTCATTCCCAGTGTTACTTTGATCGGCATTGGCGCCGCCAAACAGATTCCTGAGAAAATTAAGGCATTAGGCGGTTCCAAACCCCTCATTGTCACAGACAAAGGTATTACCGCGGCAGGCATCACCAAGGAAATTACCGATCTCCTGGATGGCGCCAAAATGAAATACGTTGTCTTTGATGAAACCATTCCCAACCCGACCGACAAGAACGTGCATGACGGGGTGGACGCGTACAAGAAGAACAAGTGTGACAGCCTCATCACTCTGGGCGGCGGTTCCTCCCACGACTGCGGCAAGGGCGTTGGTTTGGTAATCGCCAATGGCGGCAAGATTCATGACTATGAAGGCGTGGACAAATCCACCAAGCCAATGCCTCCGTATCTGGCTGTAAACACCACGGCAGGCACGGCCTCGGAGATGACCCGTTTCTGCATTAT
>CAZEIT010000212.1:0-4613 GCA_964512515.1 uncultured Desulfobulbus sp. | reverse complement strand
CGGCCCGGATTCTCGGGGGCGCGTCAACCCGCCTGGAACAATTGGTGGGTGCCTACAGTAGCCTGGCCCGTGGTGGTGTGGCTGTCCGGCCACGGTATACGCCCGCTGCCGCACTGGAGGAACGGCGCATGCTTTCGGCTGGGGCTGCCTTTATCATCCGCGATATCCTTGCATCCGGCGGCACGGTGGATAAGCATTTGGGGACGCGGGCCGGCGCCAGGCAGGGCGTTGCCTGGAAAACAGGCACCAGTTTCGGCTTCCGCGACGCTTGGTCTGTGGGAGTATCCGGTACATACACCGTCGGGGTATGGGTCGGCCGCCCGGATGGCACGCCTAATCCTGGCTTTTTTGGCGCCAATGTGGCGGCTCCTCTGCTGCTGGATCTCTTTCATGCCCTGGATCCTGCTCCGCCAGCATCCAGAATACCGCCAGCCACAGTGAGCAGAGGGGAGATTTGCTGGCCCCTGGGGCTGCGACCCTCAGGCCCGGATGATCCAGCCTGTCTTGAACGCCGCAGCGCCTGGATCTTGAACCAAACCGCGCCGCCCACCTTTGCAGATCCGCTCTATCAGGGCAAGCTGCGCTTCAGCTACTACACCAACCGCGAGCACACAGCCCGGCTGCGGCCCGGCTGCGAAGAACGCGGCATGCAGCTTGTTCAAGCTATCCGCTGGCCCGCCTTGCTAGAACCCTGGCTGAGCCCGGAGCAGAGACGCAGCAGCAGTGCGCCGCCATGGTCGTCTGCCTGTAACAGGCAGGAATCAGCCGGGCATACGCTTACCATTACAGGTCTGCGGGATGGCACAGTATTACGGCGGGCGGCAGATGGTTCAGCGCCACTGGTTGAGCTGCGTACCCGCGGTGCAGGCAGCGAGGTATTCTGGCTCATCAATGGCAGGCTGGTTGCGCAAACCAGAGCTGGCGAGGCGTACACGCATCGTTTTACAGGGCAGGGCGAGTATGGTCTGACCGCAATGGACGGGCAGGGCGCCTATAGTCGCATCAATGTGGTTGTACAATAATATTGATTTGAGTATAAATAGTTTTTAGATATTCAATTCTGTTGCAGCTAATTACCGGGGGAGGGAGCGAATGAAAAAAGTTCGTTTGGTAATTGCCGAGGATCATGCAGTCTTGCGGGACGGTTTGCGATCCATGCTAAATACCATTGATGGTATTGAAGTGGTGGCCGAGGCCAGTAATGGCCTTGAAGCAATCCGCTGTGTTGAAACGTTTGTGCCAGACCTGCTCTTGCTTGATATCTCCATGCCGCTTCTGAGCGGGCTCTCTGTGGTCAGTGATGTAAAAAGTCGGTATCCTGAGGTAAAAATCATCCTGCTGACTGTGCATGAGTCGGAAGAGTATCTGCACGAGACCATAAACAAGGGTGTGGAAGGGTTTTGCCTGAAAAAAGCCGATTTCAGCGAGTTGTCAGAGGCAATTAAAATAGTGCTTCAAGGCGCCACCTATATCAGCCCACTACTACAATTGGAGACCGGAGCGGTGATGAGCCGTTCCGGCCCGGACAGTGACAATGCGCCTACAACCAATTGGCAATTGCTTACCCGAAGAGAAAAAGATGTACTCAAGCTGGTGGGAGAAGGCTACCGTAACAAGGAAATAGGAGCCTTGCTGTACATCAGCCCCAAGACCGTGGAAAAACATCGCTCGAATCTGATGAAAAAGCTGGATCTGCACAATGCCTCGGCCCTGACTGCCTATGCCGTCAAGCAGGGTTTGGTGATCCCGAAGGCTTAGTTTCGTTTTCATATCAAAGCGCTTTCTGCGTCGGCATCAGAAAATGCTCGCATGGTGTCCTTCATGTACGCCTGCGCTGTAATACGCTTGTCACCCTTGATCTCACTTTTGATCTGAAGCTGGAATAAATACCGGCCAGCTTGCCGAGATGGTGGTGCCTTCACCTTTGCCGGAAGCGATCCTGAACACACCGCCGGAAAATTCCACCCGTTTCATCATGTTGCGGATTCCCATGCCGCAAACAGTGTCGGTACAGCCTGGTTCCTGGCCGGGCAACCCCACCCCCTGGTCGGCAATGCGCAGTAGAATGGCTCCGTCCTCTTCTGTCAGTGAAACGCTCACCGTTTCACTTCCACTATGCTTCAGCGCATTATAAATGGCTTCCTGACTCACCCGGTAGATGACGATGGGTAACCCTGGTTGTATGCGGGTTTCGTCGATATCTGCATGCAAGGTAATGGAGACCGTGGAGAAACTGCTGTTCATCTTGCCGGTATGCCATCTGAGTGCGGCCATAATGCCCAGGTCGTCGAGCACGGGCGGGTAGAGATTGGTGGTGATGTGCTGCAACTCATCCATGGTTTCCACCAGCATATGCGAGATGTGATCAATCCGCTCGCTGAGTGGTTCTTTCCCGATTGGGCTGGAGCAGGCTAACTGGCCAAGGCTCAACTTGATGGCACCTAGATAACTGCCGATGCTGTCATGCAATTCCCTTGCTATGCGGCGGCGTTCCTGCTCGATCAAATCAAGAAGATGCGCCGAGATCTGCCTGAGCTGCGCTTCTGACGCGCGCAGTTCGTTCTCCATCTCTTTTTTGCTGGTAATATCCTCCACCAGGCATACGCAGAATTGCGCAGGTGTACCGGTTTCACTGAACAGGGAGCAGGTCAATTCTGTCCAGGTATAGCTGTCCTGTTTGGTGCGCATGCGGCATTGCAGCTTAGCAGCCGGTTGCTGCTGCGATTTGACGCTGGCAAAGGCGTGGCCTGCCCGCTCCTGCTCCTCCGGGTGGATAAGGCTGTGGGTCAGGGGCATGTCGCAGAGTTCGTCGCCGGTAAAACCGACAATTCGGGAAAAAGCGGGATTGTTCTGCACTATGAGCTCATTCAAATCCACCAGGAGAATGCCGATGGACGACCAATAGTAAATGCCCCGCATCCTCCTTTCGCTGTTTTGAATGGCCTGAAAGGCCTTGACCCGCTCAATCCCCGCCATAACCGCCTTGTGGAGTATGTCTGTGTTGTGCTGCCACTTCTTCAGATAAAAATCAGCTCCGTTTTTCAGATAATCAAACTCGGCAGGATTGTCGGTGTCGGTTTCCAGAATAATGACTGGCTGTAAACAATCCTGCTGCTGCACTAATTGAATAAAGCGCCGATAGCCTGCCATTTCCACTGAAGACCCTATGAAAACCACATCAGGACTTTGCTGTGTCATAGACTGGATGGCCTCCCCAAAACTGGCAGCCAGGGTTAGACGGTAATCGCTCTCAGTATGGCGCGACAAAATGTTTCTGAGCTCAGCGAAATATTTGCTGTCTATGCCAATAAGCAAGGTATTTATCACGGTCATAGGTATGCTCGAGATTATAGCTGAGGATTGAGGGTGGTGTGCTGCAGCAATTACATGCTATCCCTTATTTTAATGGGATAAACCCAATTATCGAGTTATAGGATTGCCATTTTTTGAGTATGGCGTAATTCTATTTGCATAGTTACCCAAAAATAATTTTCTCAGGAGGAAAAACAATGTTACAATGGGCACTGATTTTTCTGGTAGTTGCAATCGTTGCAGGTCTATTAGGGTTTACCGGCATTGCTGGTACTGCAGCAGGGATTGCAAAAATTCTGTTTGTCGTTTTTTTGATCGTTTTTATCATTATGTTTATCATGGGACGTAAGCCAAGAGTATGAAGTCATATTTAAAATTAATATGAACATTTCTGTTGTTCTGTCAGTTTTTTTGGATAGACTACGATAATTCATTTTTCATTACATAAGCAAGTAAAAATCGGATATCTATTGCATCTGATATCCGATTTTTACTTTTTTTAATTAGCGGAGAGTGCAATATATCCTATTGTTATCTCTTCTATAAATATTGTTAATATTTTTATTGTTACAATAGTTTTCGGTAGTCAACCATGTAGCATGTCTTTTTAATCATATTGTCAGCCCGTATCATGACTGCTTCACAACTCCATTTCACAATAAGAGTTGTGAATAAATAACATGTTACATTGATAACGGTCTAAAAAATCCAAGGAATCTCGTCTGGTAAAGAGATTGATCTGAGAAGCTTTCAATATCTGCTGCAGGGAGCAAGCCCAGCCTGGTTTTAAACTTTATCGTTCCCGCGCTGCTGGACGAGGGAGCAGTTTAATCGTTTTCAGGGGCGATGTAAAACCTCCTGGAGGTAGGGAGCCAAGCTACCATGCTGGTATGGTACATATTTGTTTCCGGACAATAGTGCTAATGCGAACAGATTAGGGTATGATGGGGCAGGATTATTGCTATCTTTCTGTTTTTATTTGTAATTATTTATACCTGTAAAAATAGTAGACATCATTTAAAAAAAACGGTTGAGATCAAAAAATGTGTTTCGTTATTGTCAAACTGTGAAAAAAGTGTACAGTTACATTTAAGTCCTGTTGAGAGCGGGTGTTCGTTTTCACAGTGCATGTCAGGGTATAGATACGATTCATCGAGATGGTTATTTCAGCACATTTTGCGGTCTTCCAGTTGTAATCTGACCCGATGAGGTTAAAAGTGTCTCCAAGAGCCGGATCTTAGAATGACGTTGCACAGAAGGTAGGGAAATAGCTTACACTTACGGAGGGGAATATGAAGAAA
>CAZEIT010000211.1:0-4666 GCA_964512515.1 uncultured Desulfobulbus sp. | reverse complement strand
TTGCCCAGGCCAGGGCGCGCCTGCGTCAGGCCATGGCTACCTGGTGGCCGAGCGTGGATATCACCGCGGGCGGCGTGCATCAGCGCCTTTCGGATACAAACTACGCGCTTAACCGCCGTATTGCTGCGGCAACCGGGCAGGGAATCGACCAGGACAGCATGCACTACACCAGTAGTTTGCAGGCAACCTGGCTTTTATTTGATGGTTTTTATCGCCGTTTCAACGAAGAACGCGCCCAGGCGGCCCAGTTTGCAGAAGAAGAGGCCCTCAACGACAGCCGTCGCCTGCTCGCTAGCGCTGTGGCCCAGGCCTTTCTCAATGCCCAACTCGCGCAAAGCAGTATCGACATTGCGCAGGCAAGCCTCACCTTCTATAAAAAACAACTGGCCAATGCCAAACGCCGCTACGAGGTGGGTACCGGGGCCTGGGGCGATGTGCTTAATATCCAGGTGCAGTTGAACAGTGCCAGTGCCAGCCTGCTTAGTCATGAACGGGAGCTGGAGGCTGCAGAATATGGCCTGGCCTCTCTTTTGGGTCTGGAAGAGGCTGTGCTGCCCCCGCACTTACAATTGGCAGCTCTTGCCAGCACAATCAAAACTGTCAAGGGCACTATTGAAAGACCATCTGATGCCAAAAAACTTATCGCTGATGCCTATGCCCTGCGCCCGGACGTGCGGCGGTTGGAGCATCGCCTGCAGGAAGCAGGGGCCCTGGCCGGCATGGCCAAGGCCCCCCTGTACCCACAGGTGCGCCTTGCCGGCGCGCTGGAAGGGCAGCGCGAGGATGACCTCCCAACGAGCAGTGCTGATTACGGCAACACGGTTGGTGTGAATATGTCGTGGAATCTGTATGCCGGAGGAGCAGACAAGGCCCGCATGGTGGAGGCCGGTCATGTGCGGCGGGAAGCAGCCTACAGCCTGGCGGCCTTGCGCAACCAGATTGCCGCTGATATCCGCGCCAGTCTGGCCAGGATGACCGAAGCCGAACAACAGGTACGCCTGCAGCAGGAGACAGTGAAACTGGTGGAGGAAAACCGCCAACTGGCGGAAAATGCCTATAACGAGGGTGAATATGCGCTTATCCAGCTCAATGAAGCCCAGCGTGATTTGACCGCCAGCGCCAGCCGTCTGGCCCAGGCCCTGGTTAGTTATCAGAGCGCCCAGCAGCAGTTACTGGAGGCAAGTGGCCGCATCCTCGAACCTTTTGCCGCCGAACCACTTAACTGCCTGCCAGGACAATGAAATGAAGACCATTGGCACCCTGGAAATAGTGGTGCCTGCAAGCGCCATCGATGCCAATGGGCATGTCAACAACGTGCAGTATGTGCAGTGGATGCAGGATGCCGCCCTGGCCCATTCAGCCCTTTTGGGCTGGCACAGTGAGCGCTATGCCGCCTTGAACCGCACCTGGATTATCCGCAGCCACAGTATCGAATACTTCCACTCCGCCTATGAGGGTGAATTGATCTGGGTACAGACCTGGGTCGCCACCTTTCAGCGCATCAAGTCTCTGCGCAAGTTTCGCTTCTTTCGTCCAAGCGACAAAACCGTACTCGCGAAGGCATCCACCTTGTTTATCTTCTGCGATACTGTACACGGTAAACCCGCCAGTATTCCGCCCGAGGTCATGCAAGACTATCCTTTGGTGCCTGCCTCGCAGGAACCCAAATAATTCCTTTCCACATCAAAGCGCTCTCCGTGTAGTGCAGGGTGAGCGCTTTCCTTTTTACCACCTAATTCGCCATCAACTGCTTGCAGGTCTCCTCAGTAATCTCCGGGGTTGCATGGCCGTAATAGCGGATAAATCCTTTCTTGTCGGCAATCACTACTGTAGGTACGCCCTGAAGGCCGTACTGTTCTCCGATGGTTCCGGTGGAGTCAAAGAGATTGGGGTAGGTCATGCCGGTTTTTTCGGCAAAGGCCTTGGCGCGTTTGTAGGTGTCATTGTAGCCCACGTTGACGCCGATAAACTCCATGCCCCGGCCAGCGTATTTGCTGGCCAGTTCGTTGAGTTTTGGCACCTCTGTGCGACAGGACGGGCACCAGGAAGCCCAGAAGATGAGCATGACTGCCTTGTTGCCGATGTTTTGTGCCACATCAATGGGCTTGCCATCAAGATCATAGCCCTTGAAGGGGATCAGGGATACCTCCTGTTCATTGGCCATGAGCGGGACAGAGTGGGCAGCAGCAAGGAAGGCCGTTGCAACCAGGGTCAGAAATACGTATCGCAGGATATGCATAGGGGTTCCACGTTGAAAAGGTGAATAGCGGATTAAAAGAAAAAGGTGCCAGCCTTGAAGATAAAATATTCAGCAGTCAGCAGCATGAGCACGCCAAGCGCCTTTTTTATCCAAACCATCCAGTTGCCGGAGTGCGGCATGGCGGTAAGCACTCCTGAAAAGGCCCCGACGGCCAAAAGCAGGGTGCCCAGGCCTAAGGAAAAGACAAAAAACAACAGCGCGCCCAAGGTCATGTTCTGAGACGAGGCAGTATAGGCCAAGAGCGCCCCCAAAATCGGGGTGGTGCAAGGGCCGGCTACCAGGGCCGCAGCAATGCCCGCGATAAATATTCCCAGAAGACCACCTTTGCGGACCAGGGTAGGACTGGTGACAGCGGGGAGCTGAAACACCTCCAGCATCCACAGGGCAAAGAATAAAATAACGTTACCAACAACAAGAAAAGTCCAGGGGTTGGTGCTGATCTCACCAAAAAAACGGCCAGTGGCAGCGGCAAAAAAGCCCAGAGCGGCATAGGCAAGGGCCATGCCCAGTACATACACACAGGACAGCATCAGGGCCCGCAGGCGTGAGCCGCCCACATTGGCATGACCGATAACCCCCGCAGTAATGGGAAGCATTGGATAGATGCACGGGGTCAGGCTGGCAAGCAGACCACCAAGATAGGCCATGGCCAGGGCAAGCAGCGGCGAGACCGCAAGATAGTGTTCAAACTGGTTCAATAAGTTGTCCATAGCTCCTCAAGCCGGTGCCAGGATGGGAAAAAGCACTATAATCAGGACAAATCGGATGTAAAGCCATTCCAAGCCCAGAGCAAGGATGAAGGACGCAAGGAGGTACGGATCATGCGTCCAGGTTATGCTCCAGCGTAAGCCCTGCGAACATTTTCTGAAGCTGGCACGAGGAGCACTTTGTTATAGAGGTGAAGCAGGAAGTGGGATTGCATCCAGGCAGGCGTAGCCGAGGCACAGTTTTCCTGCTATTTACCGCTCAAAAAGGGTTTCGGCCAGATCGCTGACGCTGGCCACCGGCACCAGGAGCATATCACCGGTATCGGTCTTTTTGTCCTGCAACTGCCGCCAGGTTGAGGCGGGCATGAGAAAACGGGTGAAACCAAGGCGGCGCGACTCGCGCAGACGCTGCTCCATGTGGCCGACCGCGCGCACCTCGCCAGCCAGGCCTATCTCGCCGCAGACCACGGTATGGGCGTCTATGGGCCGCTCCAGATAGCTGGAGAGCAGGGCAGCGGCCACGCCCAGGTCTAGCGCCGGCTCATCGATGCGCACCCCGCCAGCAATATTGAGAAAAATATCGTGATCGATCAGATTTAGCCCTTGTTTCTTCTCCAAAACCGCAGTGAGCAGGGCCAGACGCTGCGAATCAGCGCCAATGGCGGTACGCCTGCCTGAGCCGCCATGGGAGCGGCTTACCAGAGCTTGGACCTCCACCATGATTGGCCGGGTGCCTTCCATACTGGGCATGACCACCGAACCCGGTGCATTGGCAGGCCGCTCCGCTAAAAAGAGGGCAGAGGGGTTCTCCACTTCAATCAGGCCCTGCTCCCGCATGGTGAAGACACCAATTTCATTGGTGGAACCAAAACGGTTTTTCACCGTGCGCAGGATGCGGAACATCTGGCCCCGGTCACCTTCGAAGTAGAGTACGGTATCCACCATGTGTTCCAGTACGCGCGGGCCTGCAATGCTGCCATCCTTGGTGACGTGCCCCACCAGAAAAACCGGCAGGTTGTTGTTTTTTGCCAGCACCAGGAGGCGGGCAGCGGATTCCCGCACCTGGGTTATGGAGCCTGGGGTAGAGGCCACTTCCTGGCTGAACATGGTTTGGATGGAATCCACCGCCACCAGTACGGGCGCAAGTTTCAAGGCGAGTGCGCTGATGGCCTCCACGCAGGTTTCGGTGGACACCGCAATGGCAGCCTCTGCCACTTTGAGCCGCTCTGCCCGCATACGGATCTGGCGGAGCGATTCTTCACCGGTCACATAGAGCACCTGACCGGCCTTGGCTGCTACTGCCGCCATGAACTGCAAAAGCAGGGTAGATTTGCCAATGCCCGGATCACCACCAATAAGCACCAGCGAGCCCGGCACAATGCCGCCGCCCAAGACCCGGTCAAGCTCGGCTATGCCGGTGCAGAGCCGGGCCTGATCTTCTCCGTTACCGCCGGTCAGGGGCTGCACTTCGGCGACAGCCGTGCTGATAGCAGGGCTTTGCGCAGTGCTTTGGCTCAGGCTGTCCCACGCGCCGCAATCCGGGCAGCGGCCCAGCCATTTGCGGCTTTCAAAGCCGCACTGCTTACAGAAAAAGACCGTTTTGCCCGCTTTAGCAGTCTGTACGCCCATCATGGCTGTTGCCCGTCCGCCTCGTCCGCAGAATTTGTGGGTAGCTCTTTGAAAAATAGCCCCAGAGCCT
>CAZEIT010000210.1:0-4698 GCA_964512515.1 uncultured Desulfobulbus sp. | reverse complement strand
GATGGTGGTGAAATTTGTCATGCTCCTGCTGCTGTTCTTTTCGGTGATGTCTTGGGCCATTGTTCTGATGAAATGGATTATGTTCCGCCGTTCCAAACTCGCCTCGGCGGAATTTCTGGATGCTTTCTGGGAGAGTAAAACCTTTAACGATGCCTATGATGCAGCCCGGAATTATCCATAAAGCCCCGAAGCCACCGTATTCGTTACGGGGTATAATGAGCTGAAAAAAATCAGCACTGCGCATAATACAGCCCAGACCTCGCCCTCACTGGAAATGCAGTTGGCCACCATGGACAATCTCAAGCGTTCGGTACGCAAGGCGCAATTTCTGGAAAGCGACCGTATGGCCAGATTTCTTTCCTTTCTTGCCACCACCGGCAGTTCCACCCCGTTTATTGGTCTGTTTGGCACGGTGTGGGGCATCATGACCTCATTTAAGGATATCGGGGTTCGTGGTTCAGCCTCGCTTGCTGTTGTCGCCCCTGGTATCTCAGAAGCGCTTGTTGCCACGGCAGCCGGCCTTGCCGTGGCTATCCCGGCGGTTATCTTTTACAACTACTTTTCCAACAAGGTGGTTGAGGTTGAATCGGACATGGAAAGCTTCAGCACCGATTTTATCAATCTGATTGAACGCGACATCCTCGCCAGGACGTAAGCTATGGGAATGGGAACTGTAGGCGGCAAGCGTGGCCGGCGTGGTGGAGTGATGGCGGACATCAATGTCACCCCGTTGGTCGATGTCATGCTGGTGCTGCTGATTATTTTTATGGTTGCTGCGCCAATGATGACGCAGGGCTTAGAGGTTGATCTGCCTGAAGCCACTACCAGAGCTCTACCGCAGTCGGAAACGCCCTTGGTTGTTACCATCAATAAGGATGGCGAACTCTATCTCCGCAAAGATAAAATGGCAGCCCCCTCCCTGCTTGCGCAACTCCAAGGTATGTCGGAAGAGCAGAAAAAAGAACCTATCTATCTCCATGCCGACAAAAACGTTCCGTACGGCACGGTTATGTCGACCTTGAGCGCCATCCACCGTGCTGGCTTTGAAAAGCCGAGCATGGTGACCCTGCCGGAAGAGAGCAAGAAGTAAGGAAGGAACCCTTGGCTGGTCGCCGGTTTACCGAAAAAGATTTTTTTACTACGCAGCGAAGCGAAGATCAGCGTTGGGTTATTTGCCTGACGCTGGCTTTCTTACTGCACGCGGCCTTGGCTGGGCTAGTATTGTTCATGCCTTCACTGTTTGATGCGCGCATGCCCATTGAAGAGGCGATCGTGGTCAGTCTTGCACCTCCTCTGGCCGAGACTGCTCCGGTTGCAGGGCCGCCCTCTGCAGCGCCAGAGCCTGCGGCACGGGCCGAGGCCCAGAAAAAAGAAGCTGCTCCTCCGGAGCCTGCCCCCGCGCCTCCTAAGCCAGAGCTCAAACCAGAACCAAAGCCTGAACCGGTTCCGGAGAAAACGGCACCGCCACCAGAGCCTGCAACGCCGCCACCTCCTCCACCCAAACCGGAGCCCAAGCCAGAACCTCCGCCGCCGGAACCTACCGTAGCCGCCAAGGCGCCGGTGTCTTTGTCGCCGGTCCAGCGTAAGCAGAAGATTGCCCAGGATACCCGGTTGCAGGAAGAACGCGAACGCGAGCGTCAGGAAGAGGAAAAACGCCTGGCAAGAGAGCTGGAACAACGTAAGCGCCAGGCAGATGAGCGCGAACTCGCGAAAAAACTGGAGGAACAAAAGCGCAATGCAGAACGGCGTCAGCAACAGCAGGCACGACAAGAGCAGGAGCGACGGGAACAGGAACGGCAAAAGGCCATAGCCGATGCGCGCAGGCAACAGGCTCTGGAAGAGGCGAGACGAGCCGACGCAGATGCACGCCAGGCAGAGGCGGACGCACGCCGCGCCAGGGAAGCTTTGGCCAGCACAAGAGCTGAGGCCAGCCGACAGACCGCTGCCATCCAGTCTGCGAACGCCCAGGCGGCAACAGGGCGGCAACAGGGCACTTCAGCGATGGAACAACAGTATTGGGCGCAAGTGGCACAACGGGTACGAAGTTATTGGTCTTTGCCGGAAATGCGGCGCTGGGATTCGTCTCTGTTGACCAAGGTGAAGGTCACCATCAACAGTGATGGCCAAGTGACGCGCATTGATTTTGATCAGCGCTCAAATGATCCGCTTTTTGACCGATTGGTGGAGACAACCATCCGGCAGGCATCACCCATGCCGAGATTTCCAGCCATAATGCAGCAAAGCAGCACCCAGGTAGGTTTAAGATTCAGACCCGGTGAACTTGGCAACCTCTAAGAGATCGTGTATCATTACACAAGTGCAAACTTTTCTTGCAAAACCCTTATCCAGGATCGGACAGATGCGACGACTACCATTGAGCGCTTTTTTTATCGCCTTGATTCTTGGTCTTTTATGCGTGCAACCCGGTACACTCCGGGCTGAAACCACCTATTTCGATATCACTGCCTCTGAAGTTCGTAAAATTGTCGTGGCTGTTCCCGGTTTCACCGGGTCTGCCGCCGGACAGGGCAGCGCTGGCGTTACCGCGGCTAAGTTGGTGACCGATGGCTTTCAGCTCTATAGTTTTCTCAACATCATCGATTACGGCAGCTACGGGGGCCGTAAAGATGCAGACTGGAGAGCCATGGGTGCTGATTACGTGGTCATGGGCGAAGTCAACAGCGACCCCGCCGGTTTGGCAGTTGGTGGACAGATCCTTGAGGTGGCAACTAACCGCACCTTACCTGGCCGGGTCTATAAAGGCGCATCAGGCCAGCTTGAAGATATGGCGCTCAGGCTCTGTGACGCCCTGGTGGAGGATTTCACCGGCGAACCTGGCGTTGCCCGCACCAAAATGGCCTACGTTTCCGACAGCACTGGTAGAAAGGAGGTCTACGTCACCGATATACTCGGGCGGCACCCGCGGCAGATCACCAAGCATCGCGCCCTGGCGGTTTCACCAAGATTTGCGCCGGATGGCAATACTCTGGCCTATACCAGCTACCATCGCGGTAATCAGGATCTGTATCTTACCGATTTGCGGCAGGGCTCGCAAACCACTTCCATATCCCGTCGGCCCGGCATGAACCTTGCCCCGGCCTTTACGCCCGATGGCAACATGGTGGTTACTCTGAGTGAGGGTGGCAATCCGGATCTGTACCTTATAGACCGTCGTGGCAAGATACTGAGCCGTCTTACCGAGCGGGCTGGCATCAATGTCTCGCCCTCCATCTCTCCGGATGGTCGGACCATAGCCTTTTCTTCAGACCGCTCACGCGGAGGGCATCCAAAGGTCTATCTGATGGATTTAGGCAGTCGACAAGTGCGGCTGCTGCAGAATTCTATTGGCGAGTGTAGTGAACCCTCCTGGTCGCCCAAGGGGGATGAAATTGCCTTTACCGGCCTGGTCGGCGGCAGCTATCAGATTTTTGTCAGCGACCGCAATGGCGGTAATGTGCGGCAGGTTTCCAGCGGCGGCGGTGATTTTGAATCGCCAACCTGGGCCCCGGATGGCCGTTTGATTGCTGCAGCGCGAAAATCCGGAGGCCGTTCTCAGGTTTGCGTGCTCAGCAAAAATGGTAAGGATGTGCGGGTACTGTTGAATATGCGGGGTAACCTTACTTTCCCGCAGTGGTCGCCGCGCATCCCTTAATTCCTGCCTGATAGCGGTAGGCCCGCAGACAGCCGCGTGGTATTGAGCTGAAACGATGGGCTGCATTATTGCTTGAACAGAAGATAGTAAACCAGGGAGTGTGCGGTTCATACTGTTTGAATGCAGATGTACTACGTGCATACACAAGTAAAGAGGGTGCAGGAATGAGGAGTATCTGTTCTGTTTTTTTTGCTGGCAGCGCTTTGATGCTATTGAGCCAGTGCACGATTCAAGATGACATATATCAGTTGCAAAATCAGGTGCGGGTGGTCAACCAGAAGGTTGAGGCACTCAAGGCTGATACGGTAGGCGACATGGAACGACGTCAGGCAAGTTCTGTGAACAAGCTTGGTCAGGTCGAAGACGAGACCCAGCGGATTCGTTCAAGTATTGAAGAAAATATTGCCCAGAACTCCCAGTTTCAGGCAGATGTCAACCAGACCATTGCAGGGATGCAGTCTTCTTTGAATTCCATCCGACAGGAAAACAATGTCAAAGTTGCCGAATTGAACGAAAAAATTGCCCAGTTGGACGCCAAGATTCTTCGCATGGGTGAATCGTTAGGCAAGGCTCAGCAGGCTAAGGTGGAAGAAGCGGAAAAACGGGCCGCTGACGCAGCACGGCGAGCGGAGGAGGCCAGACAAAAGGCTGCCGAAGCAGCTCGTTCCGCCAACACAGCAACCCGCCCCAGCGCTTCGACCCGAACTGCTGCTGCAACTGGAACAACGGCCGTACAGATAAAACCAAATACTGGGAAAACCAGAGTTGCTGCAGACAATGTACAGGCCCAAAGTGAGCCAACAATCCAGCCACCCGCAACTGCTCCGACCAGTACTGCAAGTGCTCCTGCACCGGCCAAACCCACCACAACAAGCCAAAGCACCACCGCTGCCACGGCTAAGCCGGCGGAAAGCAAACCTGCACAGCAAACGCCAGCCGTAGCTGCTACCCCGCCCCCAGCCTCGTCGGCAGCTTCTTCTGACCCTTTTGCCCAGGGTATGAGCCAGTATAACGGAAAGCAGTACAGAGAGGCTTACAAATCCTTT
>CAZEIT010000209.1:0-4725 GCA_964512515.1 uncultured Desulfobulbus sp. | reverse complement strand
GCGGCCAAAACCCGTAGCGATCTCATCAAAAATAAGGAGAACACTGTACTCTTTGCAGAGCGCATGCAGGCCGCGCAGGTATTCAGGATGATAGAACCACATGCCGCCTGCTCCCTGAACAATGGGCTCTACGATAACTGCGGCCAGTTCTTCGTGGTGTTTTGCCAGCAGCGCCTCCATGGCCGCAAGATCCTGCGGGTTCCAATCACCATCAAAGCGGCACTCTGGTCTGGGCGCGAACAACTGCTGCGGCAAAGAGGCGGCAAAGAGGCTGTGCATGCCGGTGACCGGGTCGCAGACGGACATGGCATGGAAGGTATCACCATGGTAGCCGCCCCGGATAGTGAGCAGCCGGTGCTTAGCTGGCCGACCTGCTGCCTGCCAGTACTGCAGGGCCATTTTGAGCGCCACCTCCACGCTCACCGAACCGGAATCACTGAAAAAAACACGGTTGAGCGGCCCAGGGGTCATTCGCACCAGCCGTTTTCCCAACTCCACTGCCGGGCCATTGGTGAAACCACCAAACATCACATGGGCCATATCCCTGACCTGTTCTTGCAGGGCCCTGTCCAGGGCTGGATGGCCATAGCCGTGGATGGCGCACCACCAGGAAGACATGCCGTCTATCAGTTCACGGCCATCGGCCAGACGGATACGCACACCCTGGGCCGAAACCACCGGATAGACCGGCAAGGGTCTGGTCATGGAGGTGTAGGGATGCCAGAGGTGCTCCCGGTCAAAATCAAGGGTGGCCTGGTCGAAGATGTGCTCAGCGTGCTCAGGCATGGAGCATATCCCGCGCAAAGGTGTAGCCCAGGGCACTGATCTGGGCCAAATCCTGCTGAATGCCAGAGCCGTCCGTGGTGAGATAGTTGCCGACAATGGCGCCATTGGCCCCGGAACTGAAGCAGCGATATTGCTCTGCCCCAAGTTGCTGGCGTCCGCCAGCCATGCGGATGATGGCATCCGGGTTGATCAGCCTGAAGAGCGCCACAGCGGTCAATACTTCATCCAGGCTGAGCGGGGTCAGCACTTCGAGCGGCGTGCCTTCAATCGGGGTAAGGATATTGACCGGGATGGATTTCACTCCCAGCTCACGCAGTTGCAGGGCCAGATCAATACGGTCTTCCAGGCTCTCGCCCATGCCGATGATGCCGCCGGAACAAAGGCTCATGCCGTGTTCCCTGGCCAGGCGCAGGGTTGCCACCTTTTCCTCCCAGGTATGGGTGGTGCATACCTGCGGAAAATAGTTGCGGCTGGCTTCCAGATTACAATGGTAGCGGCCCACACCTGCCTGGCGCAGAGCGCTGACACTAGTTTCATCCAAAAGCCCGGCCGAGGCGCAGAAGAGCAGGCCAGTGCTTTGGGACATCTTGCCGTACAGCTTGCCCAATTCCTCCACGGTTTTTGCGCTGAGGCTGCGGCCGCTGGCAACCAGGGAAAGCCGCTTAACCCCATGGCGGTCGTTATCCTGGGCAATGGTCAGTGCCTCTTCTTCAGGAATGATGGTATAGGATTCGATACTGGTGTGGTGACGGGCCGACTGGGCGCAGAAACGGCAATTTTCGCTGCAGTTGCCGCTTTTGGCATTGATGATCGAGCAGAGATCAAACTCGTTGCCCATGAAGTGGCGGCGAACCGTATCGGCCAAGTGGTAGAGGCCTTGTTTGTCCGTGCCCCTGGCCAGGACGAGTGCAGTTTCGCGGTCGATCTGGCCGCCGTTCAACAAGATTTTTTGGGTATTTTGCAGCAGTTGCTCCATGTTTTCCGTATCCAAAATATATCTTCTACCTTCCAATCTGTATCAACTATGCCGCTGGGGCGGCCCCTGAACAATCATCTCAGCAATAGTCAGCCGTATCTTGGCATAGTGCGGTCGCCCTGCCCCCAAGAGCCGCTGTTCCACCAGCACCAGACGCCGGAACAGCTCGGTTCTCTCCATGGCTGGGGCCAGTTCCGCCTGACTGTAGCGCTCCTCCACCATTTCCTGGCAGCGAAAACAACCTGGGAAACGCTGCCTTCTTCCATTCGGGCTGGTGAGGGTGGCAGGCACGCCATGACTGCGGCAGATCATCAAACGGTGGTGGTAAAGCTGGCAGCGCCCTCCCTCATTAAGCGGGCACATGATCTGCGGCCGCGTATCTTCAGCCAGGGCCAATCGGCTCGACTCTACGTTGCTCCGCGCGCGCCGACGGATTTCTTCCAGACGCGCCGAGTCAAGCTGCTGCAAGCCCTGCCAGAGGTAGGCCCATTCACAGTAGGTGTAGTGGAGAAAGTAGGAATCGCAGCAGTTATCCGGACAGTTATCGCAGGTAAGACCGATTGCTGTGGCCACAGTTTCATAACCGTTTGCCATGGCCGTATAAATAGCCTCCATCTCCTGGGTAAGCTCCGGTGGCAATTGCATAATACTCATTGCGGCCCGCAGCCCTCTTCCTCAAAACTCTGCACATGGTAGCGCTGATAGGAGATGCCGTCTTTTTTCCAGGCATCAGCCGCCAGACCTGCCTTGCGGCAGAGCGCACCGAGGAAATCTGGGGCCGCTGGCAACTGCTTCCACACCTGGGGTAAAAAGGTGGCGCGACTCCCCCCAGGGCCTTCCAAAATAAGGCCGTCCAAGCCGGGCTCCAACTGCTGCAACAGGTGTTTCGCATCGCTATAGGGCAGTGGTTGCGGTGGGCTCAGCACGGAAATTTCAATATGCACGCCTTCGAGTTCCTGCAGGGTCAGGGGCGGGAAACGCGGGTCATGCAGGGCCGCATTGACAGCATTGCGGCGCACACTTTCGGCCAGACTTTCCACTGCAACCAGAGAACCGATGCAGCCACGCAAGGCCCGCTGTTTCGTCAGGGTGACAAAGGCTGCCCGTTTTTCCTGAAAAACAGGCTCATCCAGCAAAAAATCCGCTTTGGCTGAGATTCCTGGCGCCCGCAGCATATAGCTGATCGCCCATCTGGCAAAAGCCAAAAGTGCCTGCTGCTGCTTTGGGTTGAGCAGGAACTGTTTTTCCGTGCTCATGTTTGCCTCTTCATTGTTTGATCTAACTTGTGAAAGAGCGGCGCTTGCCGCAGTCATACTCCAAGCCGTGCACTGTACTGCGCTGGTTTCTGCTGTCAACCGAATGCACAACCATCACTCGCAACGCAGGGAAGGAGCTGTCAATGGCCTGTGCAATTGTGCCAGAGAAGGTATTGTTTTTTTCATGCGCGCACAGTACGTTTCCGGAACAGTATTGCAGCTGTATTTGCACCCACTATTCGCACGAGGAGAGACGACATGCGCTGGCAGAATCAACGAAGATCCGACAACCTGGAAGACCGGCGCGGCTCCCGCATGTCGGGCCCGGTCAAAGGCGGGGGCATAGGCCTTTTGCTGCTTGCCCTGGTGGGCATGTATTTTGGCATTGATCCGGCCCTGATCATGAACATTGGCGGCGCCCTGCAGCAATCGGGCAAACCTAGCGAACAAAGCGGCCCGGTGCAGGAAAGCGCGCAGGAGCAACAATTGCGCGAATTTGTGGCGGTGGTGCTGGCCGACACCGAAGACAACTGGAACAGCATTTTCCGAGCCAACAACAAAAGGTATCAGGAACCAAAACTCGTGCTCTTCCGGGATGCGGTTCAATCAGCCTGCGGCTTTGCCCAGGCCGCCATGGGCCCCTTCTACTGCCCGGCTGACCAGAAGGTCTATATTGATCTGTCTTTTTATGAGGATCTGAAAAACAAGATGAACGCGCCTGGCGATTTTGCCCAGGCCTATGTTATTGCCCATGAGGTTGGCCATCATGTGCAGAACCTCCTGGGTATCACCAATCAGATGCAGGCCATGCGCCAGCGCGTCTCGCAAACAGAATACAATCAGCTTTCCGTGCGGCTAGAACTGCAGGCAGACTGTTTTGCCGGCATCTGGGCCCACAATGCAGACCGCACCAAACAACTGGTTGAGCCAGGCGATATCGACGAGGCCCTCAACGCAGCCAGCCAGATCGGCGATGACCGCCTGCAGAAACGCCAACGCGGATATATCACCCCGGATTCTTTTACCCACGGCACCTCTGCCCAGCGGGTGCAGTGGTTCCGGCGCGGTTATGAAAAAGGCAGCCCGGATAGCTGCGACACCTTCAATACTCCCAACATCTGATTGCTGCGTTAGTTCACTTCCATCTCAAAGCACTATCTGGGTTGGCACACAAGTGCTCGCAGTGCGTACTCTCTGTGCGCACTCGCCGCATTTTTTTGTCTCCTTGATGCATTTTTCTTGATCTGGAACCGGGACTCCCCCGGCCAGAGTATCGCAGCATAAGGGCTTGGCGCAGGCCAAGCCCTTTCAGTCTCCTGTGAAGCTCTCTTTTAGGCGCTGCCAGGAAAGCTCTCCCTTGCTGGTAAAGTCTTTTTCCACTTCAAAACCGTGTACACTCAGGATGGCCGTACCCTCCAGACCATACTGTGCAGGATCGTCCAGCCGCACTCCGGCCTGCAGCAAACGGGCTAGGGCTCCGGCCATATCCACCACTGAACTGTACACACTCACCGGTACCATGGTGCTGCTATAGGCCTCGATGCGCTGGTTGCTGTCAGCCACGCCCCTGGCAAAAGGCTTGCCATCAAGCGTCAGACTGCAGGTAATGGCCTTGAGGTCAATGGCCACATCATTGGGATTCATCACCCGCAGTTGCAGTAAAAAGGCATTTTCCATCAATCCGGCCTGCTGCACCTGAATATCGGC
>CAZEIT010000208.1:0-4745 GCA_964512515.1 uncultured Desulfobulbus sp. | reverse complement strand
GCGCTTCACCCTGCAGTCCTGCCACCTGATTTTGCGCAGCCCGTGGCTGCACATGAATGCGCAGCAAAATAGAACCATCGGCCTGGGTCGTCAGATACGGCATCGCTGCCGTGATCAGCGCAGACTCATTGCCAACTGCTGCAGGGTCGGCCCAAGAAAGCTCTGCAGAAACACAATGGCTAAAATCAGCAAGATCGGGCTGAGATCCAAGCCGCCCATGGGCGGAATAACCTTGCGGATGCGCGAAAGCACAGGCTCGGTCACCTGCACCAGGAAACGCACCACTGGATTGTACGGGTCGGGATTGACCCAAGAAATGACCGCACGGGCAATGACAATCCAGGTGTAGGCACTGAGGATGATATTGACCAGCTTGGCTAGGGCAAGCAGGAAGTTACCGAGCAGGAACATGGAGTTCTCCAAATAGAGATGGAAAAAAATGAGCCACTCCAACTGTGCAGCCGGCTCATACATTCATACATGCAAAGGATATTCAGGCAATCTTGCTGCCAGGACTCATGGCCGGATCAACAAAAAGCAGCCGCAGCCGCTCCGAACCATCTTCCAGGGGCTCCTTGGCGGCCAGCACCATGCCTTCGGAAACTATACCCATGAGTTTGGCTGGCTTCAGGTTGGCAGCAAGAACAACTTTCTTGCCGATCAGTTCCTCTGGGACATAGGCCTGGGCAATCCCAGCCACCACTGTGCGCTCCTCCGGAGCGCACAGGGTAAGCTTCAGCAAACGATCAGATTTCTTCACCCGTTGGGCTGCGTTAATCTGCGCGACTCGCAGTTCCAAAGCCTTGAACTGAGCAAATTCGATCAGGCCGCTCTCTGTTACCACAGCCTTTTTGCTATTTTGTGCAGGAGCAGGAGGTTCCTTCTTCTTTTCCATACGGGGAAAAAGCTGGGGCACCTCATCTAAAGCTGCGCCCTTAGGAACCGCATCCCAATTGGCCACCTGAGCCATAGTGGCAGAGGCAAAAGCATCCTCCATGCCGAGCGCCTTGGCCATCTTGGCGGCAGTTTCCGGCATCACGGGTTTGAGCACCACAGCCATCATCCACAGGCTGCCCCCCAAAAGGGCGAGCACTGTTTGCAGGCGTCCCTGTTGTTGCGGGTCTTTGGCCAATTCCCAGGGCGCATTGGTCACGATATAGCGGTTGAGCAGGCTGATAACTTCCCATATTTTCTGTAACGCCTTGCGGAAGCGGAAGCCGTTCATCTCAACCTCATACTCTGCAGCCATGTGTTGCAGCGCCTCCTGCAGTTCGCGGTCACCCTCCTCTAACAGACTGGTATCCAGGTGCGGCAGGCGGCCCTGGGCATACTTGCCGATCATGGTGAGCGAGCGGGAAAAGAGATTGCCGAGGTCGTTGGCCAAGTCCGCATTTTGGCGTGCAAGAATGGCATCGTTTGAAAAGGAGGCGTCCAAACCAAAACTCATTTCGCGCAAAAGAAAATAGCGCACCGGATCCACCCCGTACTCTTCCACCAGTTCGCGTGGCCTGATCACATTGCCCAGTGATTTGGACATCTTGGTGGAATCAACATTCCAATAGCCATGCACATGCAAACGCCAGAAAGGCGCTAGCCCCATGGATTTAAGCATGGTGGGCCAGTAGATGGCATGAGGCTTGAGGATATCTTTGGCAATGACGTGTTCCGCCACCGGCCAGTATTCGGCAAAGAGCGGCCCATCCGGATAGCCGATACCGGTCAGGTAATTGATCAGCGCATCAAACCAGACATAAGTGACAAAGTTCTGGTCAAAGGGCAGAGGAATGCCCCAGGTCAGGCGGGAGGTTGGCCGGGAAATGCAGAGGTCCTCCAGCGGCTCATCCAGAAAGGCGAGCACTTCGTTGCGGTAGCGCTCAGGCGTGATGAATTCTGGGTGCTGCTTGATATGGTCAATCAGCCAGTCCTGATATTTGGACATGCGGAAAAAATAGTTCTGCTCGGCGATCGGTTCTGGCTCCACCAGATGATCCGGACACTTTCCCTCCACCAGTTCTTTGTCGGTAAGGAAGCGTTCGCAGCCCCGGCAGTACAGTCCGGCATATTCACTGAAGTAGATGTCACCCTGCTGGTGCACCTTATCAAGGATGCGCTGCACGGTTGCTATATGGTCTGCATCAGTGGTGCGGATGATATAGTCCGGCTGCACATTGAGCAGCGGCCAGGTCTCTTGGAAGAGTGCGGCAATGGAATCCACGTATGCCCTGGGACTGCTACCCGCCTTGGCGGCTGCTTCTGCAATTTTCTCACCATGCTCATCGGTGCCGGTCTGAAAGCGAACCGTATCACCAACAAGACGCCTGAAACGGCTGTAGGTATCAGTGATGATGGTAGTGTAGGCGTGACCCAGATGGGGCTGAGCATTCACATAGTAAATAGGGGTAGTAACGTAGGTGGGCATTGGCGTTGCTGGACTGTCTGAAAGAGAGGGAACCCTGCTTATTTTGATGAAACATGTTTTCTGCGGCGGCCTTGCCGGGGTGGCGGGCCTGACTGGCTTTCGTCTGCCTTCTCCTCCGCATCCTGGGATTTTACTCCGCCAGCACTATTGTCGTCTTCGCTCTGCCGCCACTCCTCTTCGCGCAGCGTTTTGTGGCTGCCATCCGGACCCGTTACAGTCAGGGAACCGGCAAGGGGATGTTGCTGGCTGACCTGGTAGGCAATTCCGTTAAACCGTATAACACGACCAATTTTGGGCATCTGCCGTTTCATGGTTTTATACGACTCGTACTCGTAGGTCAGGCAGCAGAGGAGGCGGTTGCAAATACCCGATATTTTCGTGGGATTTAAGGGTAAATCCTGCGCCTTGGCCATCTTTATGGAGACCGAATCAAACTCATTGAGAAAGGTGGAGCAGCACAATTCTCGGCCACAGGCACCCAGCCCGCCCAGCATCTGCGTCTCGTGGCGCACACCGATTTGGCGCATCTCGATGCGGGTGCGGTACTGCTGCACCAGCACCTTGACCAGCTCACGGAAATCCACCCGATTTTCAGCGGTAAAATAGAAGATGATTTTTGAACCATTGAAAAAACGCTCAACCCGCACCAAGTGCATGATCAGCTGCAGATGTCCGACCTGCTGCTGGCAAAAGGCAAAGGCCTCCTGTTCCTGCATCAGTACCAGTTGAAGCTGGCGCTGTTCGTCCTCCGTGGCCAGGCGCACAATTTCGGGGCAGTCTGCCTGTTTGCCGCCAGATGGCGCCAAGGCAAAGATGCGTCCACCAATGGTCGCAGGCTCAAGGCCCTGCTCCCGCTGCACCATAACAAGATCGCCCCGGCTAAAGTTGCCGTTGTCTGCACAGGCCGTGTACTCACGCAGACCTGTGCGGAAACGAATCAGGTAATGATGCCTGAGTGCCGTCCGAGGTGTTTCGCTGCCGGATTTCCGGCCGGGGCCAATGGAACTGCCGGGTTCGTTCATGCCTGTGGAGAAAGAGAAGGGAAAGAGCCGATGAGTTGCAGGAGCAAAACTTCAAAAACCAGGGCCGGATTGCAGTTTCTCTGCAAGGCCTGATCAGCCCTGTCAATCGCGGCCAGTCTAGCAGACAATTGCTCTGCATTCCAGCTTTCTCTTCTCAGAAGCCTGGTGGCCGGGCTCCTGGCCTGAGTTTGCACCTGTTCATTGTTCTTACATCCGCCGCTGCACAGGCGGGCTGCCAAGGTATTTTTCAGTAAAAAACGCAGCAACTGTAAAATAAACCCGCTCATGTCCCGATGCTCATACAGGCGGCCAGCCAGGGCAAGCGCGGTTTGCACCCGGGTCGCCGCCCCCTGCCCTTCTGTCTCCAAGGCGGCCACCAGATCCTGGTACAAGGGAAGAATGGCCTGCTCCTCCATATGCAGCGCCTGGCCAGGGCAACCGCCACTCAACTCGGCCAGAGCAAGGCAGTCTGCTGCGGTCAATTCCGGTTTGTGGCGCTTGATCACTTCTGCAGCCAGGGCAAGCGGCAGAGCATACAGGGTAATGAGCTGGCAGCGGGAACGAATGGTGGCAAGCAGGCCCTGGTCATCGTCAGCGGTCAACAGCAAAAGATTTCCCGACGGCGGCTCCTCCAGAATTTTGAGCAGACTGTTGGCTGCCTCACGCCGCATGGTATGCACCTCTTTGAGCAGCACCACCCGAAGCGCGCCGGCCAAAGGCGGAAAGCCAAGCGCTTGCTTCATCTGGCGAATCGCATCGATTTTGATGCCCTGACCTTCGGGTTCAAGCACCATAAAATCGGGATGATTGCCAGACTGCATCTGCAGGCAGGATGGACAAAGGCTGCAGCCGGGGGCCCCTGCCTCTGCGTGGCGACAAAGCAGCGCCATGGCCAATTCTCGCGCCAGGCTCGCCTTGCCCACCCCATCTGGCCCGGTGAAAAGATAGGCATGGGCCAAGCGACCGCAAGCTCTGGCCCGTGCAAGCAGATGAAGTGCTCTGGTCTGGCCAATAATGGAAAAGGCTTTCATCCGGCTCCTCCCATTACCTTGTCATCAGATAACCGCAGCACCTGCATCAGCCCCAGAGCAGCTGCTGCTGGGCAGCGGCATCGTCTTTGACTTGACGCTTCTTTCCTGCTGAAAACTCATCTTCGCCTGCATCATCACCAGTACTGCCACGTAAGTACAAATACCGCTGCAGCGGCCTTTGGAACGCGGTCCACTGCAACTCCTCCCCGTGCATCTGCGTCTGCAGCCCTTCGATGTAATTCATCTTGGCGTCCATATCGTCAATATGGTGCA
>CAZEIT010000207.1:3250-4786 GCA_964512515.1 uncultured Desulfobulbus sp. | reverse complement strand
CTTGGCCTGGATAAAAGAGGTGCTGGCCATGAGGCTGTCTTCGCTGCCCTCAAGCGAGGCCCAGAGTCGCAGCCCCCTGCGGGTGTTGATGCGGTTATCGGCAAAAATGAGAGATCCGCTGATGCCGGGAATAAACAGGGAGGCATGGCCACTCCTCAGGCCGGTATCGTACTGTTCATCCAGATACTGCAGGTATACCGCCACCTGGCCATTTTTCCAGTTATGTTCGCGGCTGACCTTGGTCAGCCAACTGGTGGTGTCGATATTGGCAAAGGATTCTGTCTGGTAGGCGCTGTTAATGGTGAGCCTGTCCTTACTCGGATCACCAATGGGGATGCCGTACATGCCGGCAAAGCTGCTCAGGCGCTGGGAGGGCCGCAGCCGCATGTCCAGCTGGTGCCCCTTACGGTTGACATAACGGTTGGAATAATCCAGGGTCGCCCGAGCCCCGGTGTCGGTGCCGTAGCCCAGACCAAAACCGTAGCGGTTACGTGGGGCAGAGGTGGTCAGCACCTCTACCGGCACCTTGCCGTCTTCTGCTGCAGCCAGATCGTAGCTGACATCTACTGTGCTGAAATAGTTGGAATCATACAGGGATTGGCGCATGGCCGTGAGCGTGTGCGGCGAAAGGGCATCTCCCTGCTCCACCGGAGAGATCCTTCTCAGCAGGTCATGATCCAGCATGGTGGAATCAAAGTTCAAGCTGGCCACGGTATACTTGATATCTGTGTTCAGGTGCAGGAAGACATCGGCGCTGTTATTAGAGCGCCGCACCTCCACCCGGCTGGTTTCGTAGCGAGAGCGTGGATAGCCTAACTCTGTGGCCAGATCCAGGAGCGAACTCTTATTCTGCTCATAGATGCTATGGTTGAACACCTCGCCCTTGGCCGGGCCAAATTTATCCCTGGCCTGGAGCAGATTTTTCTCTTCTGCGCCCTCGCCCGAATAGGTGAGATCTAGTGAATCAATGCGAACCGCCTCGCCCGGTTCGGCCTTTACGCGAACGTTCCAGCCCTGGGCTGAGCGTTCTCCGGAAACATCGATTTTTGTATTATAATAGCCAAAGGGCTCAAGCGCGGTGGCTGCCTCTTTTTTCGCCTTTTCAAGATAGTAGGCGAACATGCCTTCATTGAGCGGCAGTGCCGGATCCAGCTTGCTGAAAGAAAGGTAATTGCGGATATTGGTGCTCTGCGCCTCGCTTAACTTGCCTTCGATATGCACCTGCACTGATTCTTTTTTTGTTCGGAGGCCGTTCTCTTCTGCCGCTTCCTGCTGCTCTTCCACTGCAGGCAGGCTTTGCGGAAAAAAGAGGACAGTAAGAAGCGCAAGGGCCAGCAATACAAGCCGGTACGCCCGTATTGCGGCTATGGCGCATATATGAGGAAGGGTCACAGGAGTATGGCGTGTTTAAAATGATCTCTCTTTATGAGTTGTGGCATTTGCCGGGCCGTCTACAGATTCCTGCTCAAAGGGGCAATTTCGGCTCCATCCATGACATGGCGGCCCACCAGAACACTGTTGGCCCCAATTCGCACC
>CAZEIT010000207.1:0-3240 GCA_964512515.1 uncultured Desulfobulbus sp. | reverse complement strand
CCGCTTCACCCAAACGGCAGTCACGCAAAACCACGCCTTGCTCCACCACGCAGTTGGGGCCCAGGCTGCTTTCTCCTTCGATACTCACCTGACCGTGGAGGATGCAGTCCTGCCCGATCGTGCAGCCAGGGGCCACCCGGGTTGTTTTCGGGCAGAACATGCTCACGCCTGCACGCATTAGATCCAGATTGCGCCGCTCTTGCAAAGCTGCTTCAGCCTGGGCCAGCTCAATCCTGGAATTGACCCCCAGCACATCCATGGCCTGCTGATGAGCAAAGGCCTGCACTCTTTTGCTTTCCCTGCGGGCAATAGCCACAATATCCGTCAGGTAAATTTCTCCCTGGCTATTGTCTGTGCCGACCTGTGCCAGGGCTGCAAAGAGAAAGGCCGCATCGACAACATAGATACCGGCATTGATCTCATCGATTGCACGCTCTTCTGCACTTGCGTCCTTTTCCTCCACAATGGCCTGTACCTCGCCCTGTTTGCTGCGCAGGATACGGCCATAGCCAAAGGGTTGGGGAAGGGTGGTCGTCATCAGGGTCAGGGCCGGTTGCTCCTGCCGGTGTTGGGCCAGCATGGCCGTCAGGGTTTCCGTCCGGATAAGCGGTGTATCGCCGCACAGTATAAGGATCTGGTCCAGTCCTGCACAGGCAGCCTCGGCGCAGAGCACCGCGTGGCCGGTACCGCGCTGTTCCTCCTGCAGCACTGTCTCCACCGGCAGATCAGCAAGTATTGCCTGCACCGCCTCCTGTTGATGGCCAATTACCACTGCGATGCGTTCTACCGCCGCGCCCAGGGCTGCATCCAGCACATGCCGCAGCATGGGCCGGTAAAAGACCGAATGTAAAACCTTGGCCTGGGTAGATTTCATCCTTGTGCCCTTGCCCGCAGCCAAAACAATAGCGCCAGTTGATGCAGCCATGCGATCTCCTCGATCTCCTTACAGAAAAATGAAGTCCCACGCACCTTACGGAAAGAAGAAAGAGTTGACAAGTACTTCATGAACAGCTTTCCTGTTGCTTTCTCAGATACTGAATTATGCCCACAACATTCTTATTTATGAAACTACAAGACCACCCCATACTTATTGTCGATGGCGCCTGCGGCACCAACCTGCAGGAAATGGCCATTCCTCTTGCGGCCTGGGATGGCCGCGAGGGCTGCAACGAAATTTTGAACCTGACTGCGCCGGAGGTGATCACTGCACTGCACCGCGGCTTTGTCGAGGCAGGCGCCATGGTGCTGGAAACAAACACCTTTGGCGCAAGCCGGATCGTCCTGCAGGAGTACGGCCTGGAGGATCAGGTGACGGCCATCAACCAGGCTGCGGTCGCCAATGCGCGCGCTGCCATCAACGGCAAGGCCAACACCTATATTGCCGGTTCCATTGGGCCGGGCACCAAGCTGCCTTCGCTTGGCCATATCAGCGTGGATGAACTCAGCCAGGCCTACGCAGAGCAAATCGAAGCCTTGGTTCAGGCAGGGGTGGATCTGTTCATCATCGAAACCTGCCAGGATCTGCTGCAAACCAAAACCGCGCTGGTCGCCTGTTTTGCCACTCTAAAGCGCCTGCAACAAGACTTGCCGGTGATGGCATCCATTACCATCGAGCGCACCGGCACCATGCTGGTGGGAACAGATATTGCCGCAGCATGTGCCACCTTCGAGCCCTTTCCGCTTTTTTCCTTTGGCCTCAACTGCGCCACCGGCCCGGCAGACATGGAATCCCACATCCGCTACCTCAGCCAGCACTGGCCTGGCCGTATTTCCTGCGTGCCCAACCAGGGCTTGCCCGAGGTGATCGACGGCAAAACCTGCTATTCACTCAGCCCTGCTGTCTATGCCAAGGAAATGCGCCGTTTTGTCACTGAATACGGGGTGAGCGTAGTCGGCGGCTGCTGCGGTACCACCCCGGCCCATACCAGGGCCCTGGTTGAAACCCTGCAAGGGGTGGTGCCCAAAGCCCGGGAGGTGCAGGCATGAAGGCATCGGTTTCCAGCTTGTATCAGGCGGTGGAACTGCAGCAGGAAATTCCGCCGCTCATCATTGGCGAGCGCGCCAATGCCAATGGCTCCAAAAAATTCCGTGAACTGCTTTTAGCAGACGATTACCAGGCCTGCCTGCGTATCGCCCAGGAGCAGGAGGCCAAGGGAGCACAGGTGATTGATCTGTGCACCGCCTACGCGGGCCGCGACGAAATTACAGACATGACCACCATGGTACAGCTCTGTGCCTCGTCCTTGAAAGCGCCGCTCATGATAGATTCCACCACGCCCGAGTGTATTGAAGCCTGCCTGAAGCTCTATCCGGGCCGGGCCATTATCAACTCGGTCAACCTGGAAGATGGCGGCACGAACCTGCGCCGGGTCTGCCGTGCGGCCAAGGAATACGGTGCGGCGGTGGTGGCCCTCACCATCGATACCCAGGGCATGGCCATGCAGGCAAAAGACAAGCTGCGCATCGCCCGCGCCATTTACGAGATTGCGGTAGGCGAATGCGGCCTCAGGTCGCAAGACCTGCTCTTCGACTGCCTCACCTTCACGGTGGGTTCGGGCGATACCAGCTTAAACGACGCAGCCATTCAGACCTTGGAGGCCATCCGCCTGGTCAAGAAAGAACTACCCGGCTGCCTCACCGTGCTGGGCCTGAGCAACATCTCCTTTGGCCTTGCTCCCGCGGCCCGCAAGGTGCTCAACTCGGTTTTTCTGCACGAGGCTGTCGTTGCCGGGCTTGATGCCGCCATTGTGGATGCGGCCAGGATCATGCCTCTTGCCAGCATTGCCGAGGAAGACCGCGTTATCTGTCTGGATTTGCTCTACAACCGTACAGAGGTTGAAGGCACAAGTCCGCTCATGCGTTTTATCGAGTATTTTTCCGGCAAGGGACAGGAGACGAAAGAAGACGAGGACGGCCAAGACAAAACCACCGAAGAAATTTTGTTTCACAAGGTGCTTACCGGCGACAAGGAGGGTCTGGAAGATGTGCTGGCCATAGCGCGTGGCCGCATGCTGCCGCTTGATATCATCAACCAGGTGTTAGTGCCTGCCATGCGCCACGTGGGCGAACTCTTCGGTAAGGGCGAAATCCTGCTGCCCTTTGTGCTCCAGTCCGCAGAGGTGATGAAGGCAGCGGTAACGCTTTTGGAACCGTTCATGGATAAGGCCGATACCAGCGGCAGCACCACTATTCTTTTGGCAACGGTGCAGGGTGATGTGCACGACATCGGGCTGAATGTGG
>CAZEIT010000206.1:0-4791 GCA_964512515.1 uncultured Desulfobulbus sp. | reverse complement strand
TGAGGTAGCTCTGAACGCATTCTTGGACGCACAGCGCGCTTCCGGTAAGGATGAGAAGGAAGTCAAGAAATTCTGGAAGCATCTTGAGTCTGAGGCTTGGGAAGACTTTTTGGATATGTCTGTTGGCCAGGCTGGTCTGTGGGCCGGTATGAATATTGAGCCCGAGAAGGTTGGCTCCGAAATTATGCCGACCGAACCGTACATGCTGGGTTCTCACTCCGGTTGTTGCGGTATCTGGACCTCTGGTCCCGAGGAAGACTGGGTGCCGAAAGTAGATGGCCCGCGTTCACATCAGTACAAGTGGGGCTACAACCGGATGACCACGGTCAATGGTCTGTTCACAGCTGGTGATGGCGTTGGCGCATCTGGCCACAAGTTCTCCTCCGGCTCCCACGCCGAGGGCCGTATCTGTGCCAAGCAGATGGTGAAGTACTGCCGCGATAACGCAGATTTCAAGCCGGAATTGGCTCAGTCTGCCAAGGAATTGGCCGATGAAATCTACGCACCGGTTCGTCTCTATCATCAGTTCAAGGACGCCTCTACTGCAGCCGATGTTAACCCGAACTATGTCAAGCCTGCTGGTCTGATGATGCGCCTGATGAAGGCGACCGACGAGTACGGCGGCGGTGTTGCCACCTACTACATGACCTCTGGCAAGCTGCTGAACATCTGTTTGGATCTGCTCCGTATGCTGCGTGAAGATGCAGAGAAGATGGCTGCCAGCGATCTGCATGAGTTGCTGCGCGCATGGGAAAACTACCATCGTATTTGGTGTGTAGAGACCCATATCCGTCACATTGAATTCCGGAAAGAGTCCCGCTATCCGGGCTTCTACTATCGTTCTGACTACCCGACCTGCGATGATGAGAACTGGAAGGTTTTCGTCAACTCCACCTTTGACCCCAAGAGCAAGGAGTGGAAGTGCGAGAAGGTCAACTGCATTAACATCATTGAGACAGAGCCTTGGATCTAATTCCATATCTGTCCTGACCGGTGCAACGAAAACTCCAGACTCCGCCGGGAGTCTGGAGTTTTTTTGTGTAGACAGCGTTTTTATTTGAGTTGCATTGACGGATGAAGTAATTTCCCACTGTTCTAATCTTTTTTACCGGCAATCACCTTTCATCAATACCAGCAGTTTATGGAGGTCTGGCATGAGTGACACTGCAGGCAATGGTGCGGTCTTGGTTGTGGGCGGCGGTATGAGTGGACTTACCGCAGCTTTGGAAGCAGCCGAAGTCGGCAGCGATGTTTTTCTTGTCGAACAAAACGCCTATCTTGGCGGCCGAGTCGCACAGCTCAATCAATATTTTCCTAAGCTCTGTCCCCCAACCTGCGGGCTGGAGATCAATTTCAAACGCATCAAGGACAACCGCAGAATCAGAACTTATACGCTCACCACAGTCACCTCTGTAAGCGGCGGCCCAGGTAACTATGAGGTCAAACTTGAAACTGCGCCACGCTACATCAATGCGAACTGCACTGCCTGTGGTGATTGCGCTGCCGTCTGTCCTGAGGAGATCGACGACCCCTTTAACTTTGGCATGAGCAAGATCAAGGCAGTTGATCTGCCCCACGAGATGGCTTTCCCGCGCCGTTTTATCCTGGCCAAGGATGCCTGCTCAAGCGAGACCCTTGAGGCAATCAAGGCAGCGTGCAAGTACAATGCGGTAGAACTGGACATGCAGCCCAAGACCTTTACTCTGCAGGTTGGATCAATTATCTGGTCTACAGGCTGGAACCCATACGATGCCAATAAGATCACCCAGCTCAATTTCAATAGTTCGCCCGCTATTATCACCAACATGATGATGGAGCGGCTGGCTGCGGAAAACGGGCCCACCAAGGGTAAAATTCTCCGTCCCGGAGACAACAAGGAACCAGAATCTTTTGCCTTTGTGCAATGTGCCGGTTCCCGTGATGAGAATCACCTTGAATACTGTTCCTATATCTGCTGCATGGCAACCTTTAAGCAGATTTCCTACATCCGTGAACAATATCCGGAAGCCAAGATCTATGTCTTCTACATTGATCTGCGTACTCCTGGCCGGTATGAGCATTTCCGTGAACGGTTTATGAACGATCCCAAAACCACGTTCATCAAAGGCAAAGTGGCAGACATTGTCGCCGACCGTGATGGCGGTGTGACGGTCATGGCAGAGAACGCGCTTACAGCCAATAAGGTGAATCAGAAGGTAGACCTGTGCATCCTGGCAACCGGTATGCAACCTGCACTGGGTGAAGCAGGCAAGACCCTGGGTCTTGCCATAGATGGTAGCGGCTTTGTGGTGTCAGAACCTGAAAAAGGTATATTTGCCGCCGGTTGCGCCAAGTCAGCGGTTGATGTCCATACCAGCGGTCAGTCATCCACAGCTGCCGCCCTTAAAGCAATTCAGATCGCACGCTAGGAGGACTAGGCAATGGATAAGGTATATGGAGCATATCTCTGCACGGGTTGCGGCATCGGTGAGGTTTTGGATGTGGAAGGTCTGAAAGCCGCCGCATCTGAGACCGGTATGGAGATGCAGGAGCATGCCTGTCTCTGCGGTGCCGACGGCCGTGCCTTTATTGATAAAGACGTCAAGGAAAAAGGCGTGAACACGGTTGTGGTCTGCGCCTGTTCTCCCCGGGTAATGCAGAAAGAGTTTGATTTCGGAGAAGGCACCATCACTGTACGTGGCAACCTGCGTGAGCAGGTGGCGTGGACGGCTGGAGAGGCGGCTGAGAGCGGCGAAGTGGATGAGTTTTTGCAGGAGCTTGGAGCGGATTATGTACGCATGGCCGTTACCAGAGCCAAGAAAACCGCTTTGCCCGAACCGTATAAATTAGAAAGCATTTCCAAGAAGATCCTTGTCATGGGTGGTGGTCTTGCAGGTTTGACCGCAGCCAAGGAAGCCGCTGCTGCAGGCTATGAGGTGACTCTGGTTGAAAAAGATGCTGCTCTGGGTGGAAAGGCCCTGGGCTGGCGGAAGATGTTTCCCACCGCCTATCCCTATGCCACTCTTGAAGAACCTTCGATAGATCAGCTTGTTGCTGACGTGAGCAGCAACGCCAAGATTACTGTTAAAACCGCCACTGAGGTTGCCCGTGTAGCTGGTGCGCCTGGGCAATTTAATGTTACTTTCAAGAAGGCCGGTGAAAAAAGCGAATGGGATGCTCCGGCTCGGGTAACGGTTGAGCAGCAGGAACAGATTGCAAACGGGGAACTAGAAGATCCGAACAAGGGTATGAAGAAGTATACCACCCTTAATCCGGATGGAGAGCTATACGGCGCAGTGGTTATTGCTACCGGCTGGACTCCTGCCAAGGTAGATGAATTTACGCATCTGGGCTATGGAGCTATTAAGGCGGTGGTGACCAACGCCGAATTTGAGAAGGTTGCCAAAACCGGCAAGGTTCCGGCGCGAGTCGCTTTTGTCCAGAGCCCGGGAGGCAAGGACAAGGATCAGGATTTTCCCTACTGCAACTCGGTTACCTCCATGGTGGCGCTTAAACAGGCCAACTATGTGGTGGAAGATAACCCCGAGGACGGTCAGGCCTATATCCTGTATCAGCATATGCGTACGCCTGGTAATTCCGAGTTATACTACAAGGCCATGCAGTCCAAGGATGGCGTCTACATGACCAAGGGTTCGGTGACCAAGGTTGAGGAAAGCGGTAACGGTGCCGTTGTGGTGGTTGAAGATACCCTGCTTGGTGAAGACCTGCGCCTTGAAGTAGACATGGTGGTGCTGGCTGCTGGCATGGTGCCGACCACTCTGGATAAGGCTGTGGCTAACCTGGCCTATCGCCAGGGACCGGGTTTCAGTGACCTGGATCTGTTTGATGGCTATGCCGACTCCAACTTCATATGCTTTCCCTATGAGACTCGGCGTACCGGCGTATACGCCTGCGGTGGCGTACGCAAGGCCGAGACTATGGAGGAAACCATTGATGACGCTACCGGCGCGGCGCTGAAGGCGATTCAGTGTATCGAGTCTGCCAACCGCGGTGTTTCCGTACATCCGCGCTCCGGTGATATGACCTATCCGGAGTTCTTCTTCCAGCGCTGCACCCAGTGCAAACGCTGTACAGAGGAATGTCCTTTTGGCGCGCTTGACGATGACGAAAAAGGCACACCGCTGCCTAACCCGACCCGTTGCCGTCGCTGCGGCACCTGTATGGGTGCTTGTCCAGAGCGCATCATCAACTTTGCCGACTATAATATCGACATGATCGGCTCCATGGTGAAAGCCATTGAAGTGCCGGATGATGATGAGGAAAAACTGCGCATCGCTGTTTTCGTTTGCGAAAACGATGCCTACCCAGCCCTTGATATGTCGGGCATGCACCGCAACAAACTCAACAGGTTGGTTCGCTTCATTCCGGTGCGCTGCCTGGGGTCCGTCAACATGGTCTGGATCAAGGACGCCATGTCCTCCGGCATGGACGGCGCGCTTCTTTTGGGTTGTAAGTACGGTGACGACTACCAGTGCCACTTTGTCAAGGGTTCTGAAATTGCCAGCCGCCGTATGGAAAATATCGGGGAAACCCTGGGTTCACTCGGGCTTGAGCCGGAGCGCTGCGGCGTCCGCCAGATTGCCATTTCCGATTACGACAAGATCCCGGCAATCATCGACGAATTTGTAGAAGAGATCATCGCCATGGGCCCCAACCCCTTCAAGGGCTTCTGATCAGGCGTGGGATATTTCAATCCGCCGGGCTGTCGCAGTCTGGCGGATTACTCCCGTTCAACCTAACAAGTTTTCAGGCATAGTGAATATTACCGCTCGTCAGAGGAGGAACCAATGT
>CAZEIT010000205.1:0-4833 GCA_964512515.1 uncultured Desulfobulbus sp. | reverse complement strand
TTATCGAGCAGCTCGTTTTCAAGCTGACCCGCGCCCCAGCCCGCATAGCCCAAGAGAAAGAGGAACTCGTCTGGTCCTTCGCCCTTAGCGATATCCTCCAAGAGGCGCGAATCCCTGGAAACGAAAATGCCGGGCTGAATCTCCATGGCATAGTGGGCGCAGGACTCGGCGCGAAAAAGGACAAAACCAGCCTCCATCTCCACGGGCCCGCCGATGTAGACGGGCGCTGGCAGCCCTGCAGGTACGGCAAGATTCGCGCCTAAAAGGATATCTGTAAGGGTGAGGTGCGGATTGGGATTGTTGACGGCAAGGCCCATGGCCCCGGCCTCGTTGTGGGCACAGATATAGATTACCTGTTCCTGGAAACGGGGATCAGGCATTTGCGGGGTGGAAATGAGAAACTGTCCGGCCAGGCTTTCCATGCGCTCCCATGGCTTGATTCTGAAAAAAGCAGTTGACTTGGCTATAGCATGCGCCTTCCGGCGCGGTCAAGCCTGAAAGAAGCGGCACGACTGCCGGAAAACAGCGCAAAGTCGAAGGAAATTGCCATATTTCCTGCATTGTCCGCTTTGGCCCGATAGGGTATAGGGGTTACTGAATCAATTTTTTATCATGCAAGCATAGCAGCCAGGAGGTGCATTATGGCTGGCGAAACCCCGCTCAGCAGCCGTTCAGACAAACTCAAAAAAGCCATTACCTGGGTTTCCGAAACCCTGCAGGCCAACCCTGAACTCAGTCGCAACACCTTGCTCGACCAAGCCTTGGTTCGTTTCGACCTCCCGCCTGCGGACTGTGAATTTTTATTGAAACATTTCAGCGAGTAACGAAAAACGGCAAGGTCTGTCGCACTAAGCAGGATTGGCCCAGGCGAGCCCCGATACCTTCACACTTATTCCAGTTCCAGATCAAAAATGATATCAAGGAGGCGAGGGAAATGTGATGCAGGCGTACATAGAGGTACGCCCTGCGAGCATGTTCCGCTGTCGGCACCGATAGCGTTTTGATATGGAATTGGAATGACACCATCAGCACAAGCCCATGCGCAGCAACATCACCCTTATTGGCATGCCCGGAGCGGGCAAGAGCACCATTGGCATTATTCTGGCTAAAAACCTGTCTCTGGGCTTTATCGATACCGACGTGCTCATCCAAATCAACCGGCAGCAGTCTCTGCAGCAACTATTGGACAACGGCGGGCACCTGTATCTACGCCAGATTGAGGAAGAAGAAATCTGCAAGCTCAACCTGAGCAGACATGTGATTGCAACCGGCGGCAGTGCGGCCTACAGCAAAAAGGCCATGCACCATCTCGGCCAATCTTCCCATATCATCTTTTTGCAGGTGTCCTTTGATGAACTGCTGAAGCGCATTCGCAACTTCGATTCCCGCGGCATTGCCAAGGCCCCTGAACAGAGCTTTGCAGAACTGTTTGCCGAACGACAGATCCTGTATCAGCGTTACGCGGAAGTCACCATCCCCTGCGACGGCCTGAACCAGGATGAAATTGCCGACCGTATTGCCGCGGAATTGTGGCCTATGCGGCTCTACTCGGCCTCAGGCGTGCCGCTGTAAGTGTTTCTCGCTGCATTCCAACAACAGCCCTTATTCCAGTTCCAGATCAAGAAAGGTGGTGTCTTGGTTGAGCACTTCGCAGCCCTCTTCCGTGACGATCACCATGTTTTCCAGGCGAATGCCGCCCCAATCAGCCAGGTAGAGTCCCGGTTCCACGGTCACCACCATGCCAGCCCTAAGGGGTGTGTGCCCATGGGGAGATAGGCGCGGGGCCTCATGCACGGCCAGGCCCACGCCGTGACCAAGGCCATGGCCGAATGCCTCGCCATAACCGCCCTCGGCGAGCACATCCCGCGCAGCCTGATCCACCACCGCCCCTGTCACTCCGGCACGGATAACCGCAATGGCCGCTTTTTGGGCCGCCCGTACCAGACGCAGTCGCTCAATGAACAGCGCATCCGGCTCGCCTACTACAAAGGTGCGGCTCATATCCGAGCAGTAGCCATTCAGCACCAGGCCCATGTCAATCAACACGGTCTCGCCAGGCTTGAGTCTGCGTTCGCCAGGCACGGCATGGGGTTTGGCCGCATTCTCGCCAAAGGCCACGATGGTGTCAAAGCTGGGCCGCTCCGCGCCCAACTCCAGCATGGTGTTTTCGATCAGGCGGGCAATTTCCCGCTCGCTCTGGCCTGGCGCAACCTGAGCATAGACCCGCTGAAATACCTGGTCGTTGAGGCTTGAGGACTTGCGGATCAGTTCGAGTTCTTCCGCAGTCTTGACCACGCGCAGATCTTCGACCAGGTTGGTGGTGGCTACAAGCTGCAGCGTCAGCTTTTCCGCCAGTTCCATGAGGCGGGCATGGGTCGAGTAGAGAAAATAATCCGCCTCAAAACCCAGGCTCTGCACAGTCAGTTGCGGCAGCAGGGCCTCAAGCGCTTCCAAAAGCCCACGCCGGTACACATGCAGACGAAAGCCTTTGGCCTCAGCCTCGGCCTGCAGGGTGAAGCGCGAATCGGTAAGCAGCCAGGGCTGGCCTTCCTGCGGGATGAGCAGATAGCCGGAGCTTTCCTGAATGCCATGATCCGGCACGGTATAACTACTTAGGTAGCGCCGGTTGTCCGGCTGCGACACGATCAGGGCGTCGAGTTGCCTTTCCTGTAAGATGGCCTGCACACTGGCCAGGGTTTGCGGGGCAGTACTCATGCTATACTCCGGAAAGACGGGACAGCTCCGCTCGGTACTGGTCCAGGGCCTGGCCGTACTGGCTGTTCAACTCGGCCTCGATGTGGGACCACTCCTGGGCGTAGCGCGGGTCAAGCGTGGGGTCGATCTTGCTGGCATCGGCCTGCATGCCGGTTTCACGGGCCAGGGCCTGCTGGATTTGCGCCCGCATCTGCTCCTTGAGCTGTGTTTCAATCTGTTTACGGTGTTCGTCATAGCGGCCGGTTATCTGCTGCAGTTCCCGGCAAAGGCCGTCAATCTGCGCAGAGCCGCCATGCAGGGCAACCAGGGCCTGGATAGCCCGCTTCATCCTGCTTTTTCCATCCTCATCCCGGGGCAGAAAAAGGTTGCGCAACATGGTGGCAAGCATGCCCTGCCGCAGCGCCTTGCGCTCTGCCTCGGCTGCGTTTTTCAGTTGATCCTGCAGATCGCTAGCCTCCTGGTTGGGATTATCCAAAAATTCTGCGCCTCTCTGCATGCCCCGGCGCTGCAACTCCTCATGCTGCATTTCATCGGTGCTAGCCCGGCCCATGCGGGCGGCGCGCTCCAAGACAAGATCCATGGTGGATCTGATTTCAGCCATAGTGTTCTCCAAGTAGTTAGGGAAGGTATGCGGGCAGTATATGCACTCCCCGACAGGCTACAAGGCGCGGCGCAGGCAGGCGGCAAAAAAGCCGTCGCAGCCGTCAGTGGGCAGGGTGGTAAGAGTCCCATTGCTCTGGGCCATGACTTTTGCCTGCTCCGGCAGGTGCGGAACGGCAGATTCAAGATCAAAGGAGCTGCTGCTGGCAAGAAAACGTTCCACCACCTGCATGTTTTCTTCCGGCTCAAGTGAGCAGGTCGCATAGACGAGAAGACCACCCGGCTTAAGCAGGCTGGCGGCCTCATGCAGAAGTGCCGCCTGCTGCTGAGCGTATTTGGGCAGATCCGCTGCTTGCCGGCTCCAGCGGATATCGGGCTGTCTGCGGATAACCCCGGTGCCGGAACAGGGCGCATCAATGAGGATGGCATCAAAAGGCGGCGGTTTTTTCCGGCCCAGGGTGGCAAGTGTTCCTTGCAGCGGCCTAACCTGTTTTTCATGGCCAAGACGGTTGATATTCTCCAGCAAAAGGCGGTAGCGATGCGCATCCGGCTCCAGCGCAAGCACCGTGCTGCCAGTTGGCAGCAGTTCCACCAGATGGCCGGTCTTGCCGCCCAAACCGGCGCAGGCATCCAGTACCTGGCAGGGACCCGGCAAGCCGGACAAAAGCATGGAAATGAGTTGCGCGCCCTCGTCCTGCACCTGAAAACGGCCCGCCTCATAGCCATACAGGGTGGGGATCGGGCCGGGATAGCCATCCACAACCAGGCCAACCGGTGAAATCCTGCTCAGCTCTGTATTGATCCCATTTTTTTTCAGCTCAGCCAAAAAATCCGTTCGGCCGCCCTTGCGGATATTGACCCGCAAACTCAGCACCGGTTCAGTGTTGTTGATGGTGCAGATGGCTCGCATCTGCTCTTCGCCAAAGTGCTTGCGCCAGCGGCTGCATAACCACTCGGGATGATTGGTGCGCGCCAGCCCTTCGCTATCCAGGGCGAATTTGCCCAGGTTGGCGCGCCCTGCGGCAATGCGGCGCAGCACTCCGTTGACAAAACCCACCAGCCAGGATGGCTGCCGGGCGCGTTTCATGGTGTTGACCGTGGTATTGACGGCAGCCGAGGAAGGAATGCGCGAGAGGAAGAAAAGCTGGAAGACGCCCACCCGCAGGGTAGTAAGGACGCGGCTTTCCAACTGGTCCAGCGCATGACGGGAATAGTTCGCAATAACCGCGTCAAGTGTATCCCGCTGGCGAAGCACACCATATACCAGGGTACGCGCCAGTCTGCGCTCGGTTGGTTCTAGTCTGGCAGCCCTGGCGGTAAAAATCCGGTCAATGGGCAGGGGACGCTCCTCCCATTGGCTCAGGGTCTCTACCGCAACGCTGCGGGCATTTTCCTCAAGCGGCTTTTGCATGAATGTATGCCTGGTATGACTGGTTATTCCAGTTCCAGATCAATATTGATATCAAAGAGGCGAGGAAAATGCGACGCGGGCGTACATAGAGGTACCCCGAGGAGCAT
>CAZEIT010000204.1:0-4840 GCA_964512515.1 uncultured Desulfobulbus sp. | reverse complement strand
AGCTACCCACAAATTCTGCGGACGAGGCGGAATTATATTGTACAATCAACTGAAGAGGAGGAATTATGAAAAAATGGGAATGCACCATCTGCGGCTATATTCATGAGGGCGACGAGCCGCCGGATGAGTGCCCGCTCTGCGGGGCGGACAAAAGCCAGTTTGTGGAAGTGAAGGAAGAAGCAATAGTGAGCAATGCTGCAACGACAGAGCCTGCCGCTACCACTGCTGCACCCGTGCAGCAGGCAGCGAAACCGGCTCCGGCACCTTTACGAGGCATTCAGGCCCTGATTGACAAGCATCACCTTCATCCGATCGCAGTGCACACCCCCAACGGCATCATCCCCATGGCAGTGGTCTTTGTCTTCTTGCTCGTGCTGTTCGGTTCTCCGAACCTTGGCAAGGCAGCGCTCTACAGCTATACCTTTGTCCTGCTTTCCATGCCTGTTGTCCTGTTCACTGGGTATACCATGTGGAAAACCCGCTACCAGGGCGCAATGACCAGTCTGTTCAAAATCAAAATCACTGCCTCTGTCATTGCTACCATTCTTCTGGCAACACTAGTTTTTTGGGGTTTTGGTCAGCCATCTGTGCTGGAACCGAATTCTTCTGGCCGGGCGGCCTACCTCTTTTTCTCATTGATCATGCTGGCAGCGGTGGGTATTGCCGGACATTTGGGTGGTAAACTGATCTTCAGCAGTCGTAAGAGTTGAACTGATTGGAGACAGCTTTGCTGACATTTAGTTGGTAATTGTTGTTATGTGGTTTTTTTTAGCACCAAGCCCTTGTCAGCAGACAAAAGAGTCCTATAATAAGCGAAGTTTTGTGTGGCTGTATTTGTGTTGTCGCCATCAAGGCGGCCTATAAAGTACCTTTTCATAAGGAGAATGGAATGAGCACAACTGTTGACAACTTGAAAGATGCCTTTGCCGGTGAAAGCCAAGCCAACCAGAAGTATCGCGCCTTTGCCAAGAAGGCCGAGAAGGATGGTTTCAAGAATATCGCCAAGCTGTTCCGTACCACGGCTGAAGCCGAGCGTATCCATGCCGAGGGGCACCTCAAGGCGTTGGATATGATTGCTTCCACCGCCGACAATCTGCAGTCTGCCATTGACGGCGAGACCTATGAGTTCACCGAAATGTATCCGCCCATGCTTGATCTGGCCACCTCCGATGGCCACAAGGCCAAGACCATGTTCAAGTTTGCGGTGGATGCCGAGGAAGTGCATGCCAAAATCTACAAGCAGGCACTTGAGGCAGTAAAGAAAGGCGTGGATCTGGATGTGAGCGAGTTTCATCTCTGCCCGGTTTGTGGCTATATTGAATTGGGTCAGGCCCCGGAAAAATGTCCGGTGTGCGGCGCTAAAAAGGCTGTCTTCGAGGTTGTTGCCTGATTTAACCTGTGCCGAATGTGAAAAAGCCTCAAATGAAGCTATATTTTTTTACCTTTATTGCAGCGCTTGTTTTTTCGGCCAACGTCTTGGTGCAGCCTGGTCATGCCTCAGAATGCGGCAAGATGGGTGATGATGCGCAGATTGCAGCTCGTGAGCTGGAAGAGGCGGCAAGAGAGTTGCAATTGTGTGCGGCGGCCGAGGAGTTTGCCGATAATTGCAGTGATGAATTTCAGCAAGTCCGGACTGCATATGCTGTCTATGAAGTAGCCACGGCGGACTACGAAGCCTACTGCAATTAGCCTGCGTTGTTTTGCCTGCAGTTAAGCTGAGAGTTGAGCGTTCAGGCTTAACCGTATTTAGGTATAAAAATATTACTAACCCGGCCACCCTTTCATTGAAGAAGGGCGGCCGGGTTTTTTTATGAAACCTGCGGCGCGTTCTTTTTCGTTAACTTCGGGTCAGTTGCCGGTAACGGATACGGTGAGGTTGATCAGCATCTGCACCTTTGCGGCGTTTGTAGTCCTGCTCGTAGTCGGAATAGTTGCCTTCAAACCACACCACCTCGGAATTGCCTTCAAAGGCCATGATGTGGGTGGCGATGCGGTCAAGAAACCAGCGATCATGGCTGATGACCACGGCGCAGCCAGCAAAGTTTTCCAGGGCCTCTTCCAGTGCCCGCATGGTGTTGACATCCAGATCATTGGTAGGCTCGTCCAGAAGAAGTACATTTGCGCCTTCCTTGAGCATACGGGCCAGATGTACTCGGTTGCGCTGGCCACCTGACAGGCTGCCCACCTTCTGTTGCTGATCACTGCCCATGAAGTTGAAGCGGCCCACATAGGCACGGGAATTGACTTCGCGAGTACCGAGCCAAATGGTTTCCTGACCTTCGGAAATAGCCTGCCAGATGCTGTCTTCCGGCTTAAGCACATCCCGCGATTGATCCACATAGGCCAGCTTCACCGTCTCGCCGGTGCGAATGGTGCCGCTGTCAGCCTGCTCTTGGCCGGTGATCAGGCGAAAAAGAGTGGTTTTACCCGCCCCGTTCGGGCCGATAACACCTACAATGCCGCCAGGCGGCAGAGAGAAGCTGAGCTTATCCATAAGCAAACGGTCGTCATAGGCCTTGCTCAGGTCTTCAGCCTCGATTACCAGCTTGCCTAAACGGGGGCCGGGCGGGATATAGATCTCCAGTTCGCTTGCCGCCTTTTCCCCCTGCTGGTTGAGTAGGTTTTCGTAGGCGCTGATGCGGGCCTTGGATTTCGTTCGTCTGCCCTTGGGGCTCATGCGGATCCAGTCCAGTTCGCGCTGCAGGGTACGCTGCCGCTCGCTTTCCTTCTTCTCTTCCTGAGCCAGTCGTTTATGCTTCTGCTCCAGCCAGGAGGAATAGTTGCCTTTCCAGGGAATGCCCTGACCGCGATCCAACTCCAAAATCCAGCCTGCCACATTGTCGAGAAAGTAGCGATCATGGGTGACCGCAATCACCGTGCCCGCGTACTGCTGCAGGTGCTGCTCAAGCCAGGAGACCGATTCGGCATCAAGGTGGTTGGTGGGCTCGTCTAAAAGCAGGATGTCAGGGTTTTTCAGAAGGATGCGGCACAAGGCTACCCGTCGCTTTTCACCACCGGACAGATGCGCGCAGGTGCTGTCTGCGGGAGGGCAGCGCAGGGCATCCATGGCCATTTCCAGGCGGGAATCCAGATTCCAGGCATCCACGGCATCTAGCTTGTCCTGCACCTTGGCCTGCCGTTCAAGTAGGGCGTCCATGGCTTTGTCATCCATGGGTTCAGCAAATTGTTCGTTGATGGCATTAAATTCCGCCAATAGATCGATGGTGGCCTGAGCTCCCTCCTCCACGATCTGGCGGACGGTTTTCTTGCCGTCTAGTTCTGGCTCCTGGGGCAGATAATCAATGGTGTAGCCTTCCGAGAGGATGGTCTTGCCTTCATGTTCCCGGTCAATACCGGCCAGGATGCGCAAAAGTGTGCTTTTGCCGGAGCCGTTTAAGCCAAGTACCCCGATTTTCGCGCCGTAAAAGTAGGAGAGGGAAATGTCCTTGAGGACATATTTCTGATTGTATTTCTTGCTGACTTTGATCATCGAATAGATGACCTTATTGGGATCAGTGGCCATGCGAATACATCCTTTTTGAATGCTTTGGTGTTGTAAGAAGGTAAAGAAGAGGGACAAAGTGAAAACGTCGTGCAGGCGAGCTGCTTTGACAGTCCATTGCAAAAAATAACACAATATCACATTCTACCTGTATCGCCTGGTTAGGGCAATTGCTCTTATGCGGGCTTCAAGATTTGACACCAAGGTACGCCCCATGCTATAGATATCGGCATTGTCCGCTTTGAAACTGCTTTTTTGGAGGATGGCATGAACACTACTCGCTCAGCCCAATTTTTTGCTCAGGCGCGTGAATTGATCCCTGGTGGGGTCAATTCGCCGGTACGGGCCTGCCGGGCCGTAGGCTGTGATCCTCTTTTTGTGCAACAGGCACAGGGTTGCCGGATTACCGATGTGGACGGTAACACCTTCATTGATCTGGTCAGCTCCTGGGGGCCAATGATCCTTGGCCACGCCCACCCCGAGGTGGTGGAGGCAATCAGGCAGACAGCAGCCTTGGGTACCAGCTTTGGCGCACCTTCACCGCTTGAGGTGGAACTGGCCGAACTGGTTTGCGCGGCTGTGCCATCGCTTGACAAAGTGCGCTTTGTCAACTCCGGCACCGAGGCCACCATGAGCGCCATTCGCCTTGCCCGCGCCCATACCGGCAGGGATGTAGTGGTGAAGTTTGACGGCTGTTACCATGGTCATGCCGATTCCTTCCTGGTCAAGGCCGGTTCAGGCCTGATCACCCTGGGTATTCCCGGAAGCCCTGGCGTTCCTGAAGATATCGTTAAAAATACCATTTCCATCGCCTACAACGATACTGCTCTGTTCAAACAGACCCTGCAGGAGCGCGCCAGCGACATTGCCTGTGTCATTGTAGAACCAGTGGCTGGGAACATGGGGGTTGTGCTACCCGAGCCAGGGTTTCTTGAAACCCTGCGCTCCGAAACCAGAGCCCATGGCATTGTCCTTATTTTTGATGAGGTGATTACCGGTTTCAGGCTGGCCCTGGGCGGAGCGCAGGAGCGCTTCAACATTCGGCCCGATCTTACCTGCTTGGGCAAGATTATCGGTGGCGGCTTGCCTGTTGGGGCCTATGGCGGCAGTAAGGAATTGATGAGTCAGGTCGCGCCTGACGGGCCGGTGTATCAGGCGGGAACCCTGTCCGGCAATCCGCTTGCCATGGCTGCAGGCATTGCCATGCTCAACATTTTAAAACGCCCGGGTTTTTACACTGAGCTTGAAGATACAAGCAATTGGTTTGCAGAAGAATTGACTAAGATTGCCCAAACAAGTGGCGTGCCAGCTACCCTCAACCGCATCGGTACCATGATG
>CAZEIT010000203.1:0-4861 GCA_964512515.1 uncultured Desulfobulbus sp. | reverse complement strand
ATCCCATGAAGAAACTACACTACAAGGAACTCGGTCTGGTCAACACCAAGGCCATGTTTGCCCAAGCCTTAAAAGAACAGTTCGCGGTACCCGCGTACAACTTCAATAATATGGAGCAGTTGCAGGCCATTGTCACTGGTTGCGCGCGCAGCGCCTCACCGCTCATTCTGCAGGTATCCGGCAGCGCCAGAAAATATATCGGCGCTTCCTTTCTGCCGCACATGGCCAAGGCTGCTGTGGAGCTCTCGGCAGAGTTGGGCAAACCCCTGCCTATTGCCCTGCACCTGGATCATGGTGGTTCGGTCGAACTGGCCAAAGAGTGCATTGACTGCGGTTTTTCTTCGGTGATGATCGATGCCTCGCATGAATCCTTCCAGGAAAATATCCGCATTACCAAGGAAGTGGTGGCCTATGCGCGCGAGCATGAGGTCTCGGTTGAGGCGGAGCTTGGGGTTCTGGCCGGTATCGAGGATGAGGTCAGCGCCGAGCATTCCACCTATACCCGGCCACAGGAGGTGGAGGAGTTCTTGGGGGCAACCGGGGTGGACAGCCTCGCCATCTCCATTGGTACCTCGCATGGGGCTTACAAGTTCAAGCTCAAACCCGGCGAAGAGCCGCCGCCGCTGCGTTTTGATATCCTGGAGGAAATCGAGCGCCTTGTGCCTGGTTTTCCCATAGTGCTGCACGGCGCTTCTTCGGTGTTGCCGCAGTATGTGGAGATGATCAACCAGTATGGCGGCAAGATGGAGAACACCGCCGGCATTCCTGAAGAACAACTGCGGCGGGCAGCAGCCTCTGCGGTCTGCAAGGTTAATATCGACAGCGATGGTCGCCTGGCCATGACCGCCATCATCCGCAAAGTCTTTGCGGAAAAACCAGGCGAGTTTGATCCGCGCAAGTATCTTGGCCCAGCCCGCGAAGCCCTGATTGAGCTGATCATGCACAAGAACAGCGAGGTTCTGGGCAGCGCCGGCAGAGTCCGCTGAGTTTTGTTGCGTACCTTTTCCCGTTTGCAGGCAGGTTGTTTTGCAGAAAGGAAGGAATGGATAAATCGAAAAACCTTATTTGGCTGGATCTGGAGATGACCGGGCTGACCCCGGTAGACAACGTCATCCTGGAACTGGCCACCATCATCACCGACAACGAGCTCAACGAGCTTGCCCAGGGGCCGGTTATTGCCATTCATCAGCCCGAGGAGATACTGGTCGGCATGGATGACTGGTGTCAGCATCAGCATGGCGGCTCCGGTCTGATCACGCGGGTACGCGAAAGCACCTATACCTGCCGCCAGGCCGAACTGGAAACTCTGGAATTCTGTCGGCAGTGGGTGGAGCCCCGTACCTCGCCCCTATGCGGCAACACGGTCTGGCATGATCGCCGTTTTCTGGCCCGCTTCATGCCCGAGTTGGAGCGCTATTTCCACTACCGCAATATCGATGTCAGCACCCTGAAGGAACTGGCCTTTCGTTGGCAGCCGCAGCTTGAGCGTTTTGAAAAAGGCAAAAAACATCTTGCCTTGGAGGATATCAAAGAATCCATTGCCGAGTTGCGTTACTACAAACAATATTTTTTCCTGGTCTGTTAAAGCCTGGCGTTTAAAAATGGCTCGCTTGTAATAACCTGTAGCCAAATTGACGCAACTATAAGAAACGCTAACACCAACAAAAAACCTCGCCGCCAGTGGATGGTTGCGAGGTTTTTTTTGTTACCCAGACTCGCACCTGTCGTGAGCGGAGGGCGACTCATTTCAGTTTTTATCGTTCCCATGCTCCAGCGTGGGAACGCATCCATAACACCGATGGTACTTTGATATCGAACCGCACTCAATCCTGGTTCACCTTCACGCCCCAAATCTCCTCGGCATACTGGGTAATGGTGCGGTCGCTTGAAAATTTGCCGATGCGGGCCACGTTGAGGATGGATTTTTTTGTCCACAGGGCCTTGTCGGCAAACATCTCCCCCACCATATCCTGGCAGGCAAGGTAGGATTCCAAATCCAACAGGAGCAGTTGTGGATCATACTCGCTCATCAGATCCTGCACCAGGGGCCGGAACAGTTCCTTGTCGCCGTTACTGAAGGTGCCGCCGGCAATGGCGTCGATGATCGCCCGTACTGCCGGATTTTTTTCGTAGATCTGCACCGGTTTGCGGGATTTGAAGCGCTTCTCGTAGTCCACCTCTTCTGCGGTCATGCCGAAGATGAAGATGTTGTCCTCGCCCACTTCTTGGCGGATTTCCACATTGGCCCCGTCCAGGGTGCCAATGGTCAGCGCGCCGTTCAGGGCGAATTTCATGTTGCCGGTGCCCGAGGCCTCGGTGCCTGCGGTGGAAATCTGCTCGGAGAGATCCGCTGCAGGAATGATCCGCTCCGCCAGGGAAACGCTGTAGTTGGGAATAAAGGCCACCTTGAGGCGACCGCCTACACGCGGGTCTTTGTTGACCACCTCTGCCACTGCATTGATCAGCTTGATGATGAGCTTGGCGCGGTGGTAGGAGGGCGCGGCCTTGCCCGCGAAAATAATGGTGCGGGCAGTGCGCGCCACCTCGGGATAGGTGATGATCTGCTGGTAGAGGTAGATCACATGCAGCACATTGAGCAACTGCCGCTTATACTGGTGGATACGCTTGATGTGGATGTCGAACATGGAATCCGGATCCACCACCAGGCCGCTGCATTCCTTTTCAATGATCTTGGCCAGCCATACCTTGTTGATCCGCTTGACCTCGCGCCAACGCTCGTGAAAGGCTGTGTCTTCGGCAAAGGCCTCAAGCCCGCGCAACTGGTCTAGATCAGTCACCCAGTCCATGCCGATTTTTTCGCCGATCAGGCCAGCCAGGTCCTGGTTGCAGCACAAGAGCCAGCGTCTGGGGGTGATGCCGTTGGTTTTGGAGTTAAAGCGCTCCGGGTACATCTCAAAAAAGTTGCGGAAAAGATTTTCCTTGAGCAGCTCGGTGTGCAGCGCGGCCACGCCGTTTATGGAATGGCTGCCAACAATGGCCAGGTTGGACATGCGGATCTTGCGCACCGGCCCCTCTTCAATGAGCGACATTTCCTGAATGCGGCGCAGGTTGCCCGGATAGCGCTCCGCCACCTCCAAAAGAAAGCGGCGGTTGATCTCGTAGATGATTTCCAGATGTCGGGGCAGCATGGCGCCGAACATATCTACTGTCCAGGTTTCCAGGGCCTCGGGCATAAGCGTGTGGTTGGTGTAGGCAAAGGTTTTCACACACACGTCCCAGGCCAGTTCCCAGTTCTGACCTTCGATATCCAGAAGAAGCCGCATCAGTTCCGGAATGGCAATGGCCGGGTGGGTGTCGTTGAGCTGGATGGCCACCTGATTGGGGAAATCTTCAAAGCTGGTGTTACTTTTGCGGTAGCGGCGCATCACGTCGTGCAGGGTGGCGGCCACGAAAAAATACTGCTGCCGCAACCGCAGTTGCTGGCCTTCGGCAATGTCGTCGCTGGGGTAGAGTACCTTGGAAATGGTTTCTGATTTTACCTTGCTTTCCACCGCGCTCACATAATCACCGGCATTGAAACTCTGCAGGTCGATTTCGCGCGAGGCCCGGGCACGCCACAAGCGCATGTTAATGACATGATCGTTCTGGTAGCCAGGCACCAGCATGTCGCAGGCCATGGCCATGACAATGGAGGTATCCACCCAGCGGGAGCGGTAGCGGCCGTTCTTGTCGATATAGCTGTGCACACGGCCGCCGTAATGCACAGGATACATGAAGTGGCTGCGCTCATAGAGCCAGGGCGAGCCCAGGCGCAGCCAGGAATCAGGCGTTTCCACCTGGTAGCCGTCGACAATGCGCTGGTGGAAGATGCCGTAATCATACAAAATACCGTAGCCATAGGCCGGAATTTTGAGGGTGGCGATGGAATCGAGAAAACAGGCGGCGAGCCTGCCCAAACCGCCGTTTCCCAGGGCGGCGTCTTCCTCGCAGGCCTGTAGTTCCTCAAGCTCTGCGCCGATTTCCTTTAAGGCCTGATGGAGCGGATCCTGCATGCCCAGGTTGATGACCGCATTGGAGAGCGAGCGGCCCACCAGAAATTCCAAAGACATGTAGTAGACCCGTTTTTTTGCCTTGGCGTAGTAGTTTTTCTGGGACTGGATCCACTTGTACATGAGCGCGTCGCGCAGGGTGTACGACAGGGCGCGGTAGGTGTCTTCATTGCCGGCGCGATCTGGGTCACGGCCCTGGAAGCTCATGATGTGGTGGCGGATGGTGTCGCGCAGCAGATCAATGTTGCTGCCCTTGAAAAGAATGTCGTAACCACCGTTGCCGTTTTCTTTTTTTGCTTTTGTCCAGTTTTTGCTGGGCGTGGCGGTCTTGACGGCAGTAGTGCTTTTGGCCGGGGTGGCGGTTTTGGCTGCTGCTGCGGCCTTGGCTGATGTTTTAGCTGGTGCTTTGGCTTTGGTATCGCGAGCCATACTGATCTCCTGATATATGACAAAAAAGGTTGCTGCTGCTGTTACTAACGGCACTTTACCGTATGCGAGAGTCTGGGGCCAAGGGGAATCGGGCGGGTGGCGCTATTACCGGGCAACCACAGATATCCCGGCTTGACGGCTATAGAGGCTATCCCCTACAATACAGGCTGATTGAAGCGGATAGCGTGTAATTGTAGCATATATGCCTTGAAAGACAAGTCCCGTACCCGTGCTGGCTGATTTTTCCGTAATATTGCATGGATAGACATGGTTGGTGTGCACTTGCGGCGCAGGAATCGTTTCAGATTCATATCAACCTGCATGTATCAAGCTGGGAAGCGGAAATACGACAAGCGCGACAAGCAGCGCGTACAGGGAAATGGATCAGAGGAGAAGGCCAATGCGGGAGGCGCTGTTCTACA
>CAZEIT010000202.1:0-4897 GCA_964512515.1 uncultured Desulfobulbus sp. | reverse complement strand
GGCTATACGGTCAACCCTACCTCCGCCCCTTCGGATGCGGCCAAGGATCATCATTATTTGTGGCGCTTTTATAACAACTTTCCCAAGCGGGGTGTGATGAGTATCTTTGACCGTTCCTGGTATGGCCGGGTGCTGGTCGAACGTGTGGAAGGCTTTGCCACTCCGGCGGAATGGGAGCGGGCCTACGGTGAAATCACGGCCATGGAACAGGAATTGGCCGATTTTGGCGCTCTGATCCTGAAATTTTTTATCTATATCGACAAAGACGAGCAATATAGACGCTTCACAGCCCGACAGGAGGACAAACCCTACAAGCTCACTGATGAGGATTGGCGCAACCGCGATAAATGGGATGCCTATGTGCTTGCCAGTAACGAAATGATTGATCGCACCAGCACCACCGTCGCACCTTGGATTCTGGTGGAGGGTAATGACAAACCCTATGCCAGGGTAAAGGTGCTCACCGAGTTCAACCAGCGAGCCAGGGCCATGCTGCAAGGGCTGCAGGACAAAAAATAGATGGTCTGTGTGATCGGGCCGCAGGCTCTTTTTTCTCATCCGCCCTGTCCCCCACAGGGCGGACAGGGCCTGCCTTGACACCCAAGGGCAAATCCCGTAGAGTTTTGACCGTTGACAGCTTTTCTACCTATTCCCTCATTCCAGTTCCAGATCAACGGAAATGTATCAAGAGACGAAGGAAATGCGACGCAGGTGTGCGCAGATACGTCCTGCGAGCATATCCTGAAGCCGACACAGAGAGCGCTTTGGTATGGAATTGGAATAACCTGTAATCGCACCTGGTAACTACCCATGTTTGGAATCGGCCTGCCGGAAATGATTGTCATTTTTGCCGTCGCCCTGATCGTGATCGGCCCGGACAAACTGCCCGACCTGGCCCGCTCGCTTGCCAAAGGTCTGTTTGAGCTGAAGCGCACCTTGAACGAGGTACGAGGCAATTTTACTGAGGAAGAAGACGCTATCAATTCCGTGCGTGACGACCTGCGCAAGACGGCAGAAGATTTGCGCAAAAAGGTGATGCTGGATGACCTGCCTCCCCGGCAGTTACCGCCGCCGGAACCAGAAGCCGAGGCAGACCGGCTGGAGATTGCACGTCGCAGCGGCCCGCCTATTCCCCTGCCGGATCCAGTCAATCCAGACCACCAACCCGAACTCCAAGACGAACCCTTGCCTGCAACAGACACGGAAGCACCGGCAGTCATCGACCTGCCATCCACGAAACCGCCCGTATCTGCGCCCTCTGCGAAAACGGAACAAGCCCCATGAGTTCCCTGCTGGCGGCTTTCCGCCCGCATTATGCCGAGCTGCGCACCCGGCTGGTGCGTGTGGTCATCGCTGTTTTCCTGTGCAGCGCCTTTGCCTACATTTTCAAAGACACCCTGGTCGCCTGGTGCATGCAGCCCCTGCACTCAGCCTATCCGCAGGCTGGAAAACTGGTCTACACCAGCCTGCCCGAGGCCTTTCTTAGCTACCTCAAACTCGCGCTTATCGCTGGGTTGATGCTCAGCTTTCCCTACCTGCTTTACCAGGTGTGGAGCTTTATCACCCCGGCTCTTCTGGACAAGGAAAAGCGCCTGGCCAGGCAGGTACTGCTCTGGGCCACCCTGCTTTTTATCGGCGGCGGCCTCTTCGCCTTTTTTGTGGTCTTGCCACGTCTACTCTTCTACTTCATGAGCTATGCCGGCCCGAACCTTATACCCATGCTCAAGTTGGGCGCATACCTCACCTTTATTGCCCGCATGGTGCTCGCCTTTGCCCTGGCCTTCCAGATTCCCTTCCTCATGGTCATGGCCGTGTACAGCGGCCTTAGCAGCCGCAGTTATTTCCGCGACAAACGCTTCTACTTCTACGCTGCCATCAGCGTGCTCGCCTTTCTCCTCAGCGCAGGCGAGCTGACCGCAACCGTGCTCCTGACCATGCCGCTCATTGGCCTGTACGAAGCAGGTACCCTGGCCTGCCGCTTTTTCGGCAAAGAAAAAGCAGCATGAAAAAAGAGCGCCTCCTGGGCTGGCTCGCCCTTTTTGGCTCTGCCGTCTGCTTTTACCTGGCCACCGTCATCATCAGTTGGGGCAAGCCTTATGTGCGGATTGATTCATCCCACTATGTGCTGGCCCGCTTTATCTTCGGCTTTGTTCTGGTCAGCGCCACTTTTCTTATGGAAAAACGGCTGCCTCGCTGCCACAACCTCCACGCCATCCTTGGCCGCGCCTTTACCAATGCAGTGGCAGTACTCTTTTTTTACAAGGCGGTCGAAGTATCCACCGTGGCCAGCGCCAATATCCTCAACATGACCTACCCCGTTTTCGTGGCCATGCTCTCCTGGTTTACCCTGCGCAGCCAGCGGGACATTCCGGCCATCTTCATCGTGGTCATCTCCACCTTCGGCATCTGGCTGATCCTCAAACCGGGTTTGGCCCTTTCGGGGCACAACGAAATCTGGGGCCTGCTCTCTGGCATCTTCGCCGCATTCTCCATGATCTACCTTACCATGTGCCGCAGACAGCACGACTCCAGCACCATCCTCTTCTATGTCTTTACTTTTGGCATAGTGATGATGCTGCCGCTCATGGCCCGTTCCCTCTTTATGCCCAATGCCACCGAACTTTTTTTCCTGGTGATCTGCTCTTTGGCTGGCGTGGTGGGGCAATACCTGCTCACCTATGGTTTTCTCTATGTGACGGCGGTGGAGGGTTCGGTAATTTCCTCTTCTCGCATCCTTATTGCGGCCCTGCTTGGGCCGGTGCTGGTGGCGGATCCGCCACTCGATTGTGCCGGCTGGCTGGGCGCGCTCTTGATTTTCGGCGCAAATGTGGCCCTGGCCTTGCGCAAAAGGCCAGCAACACCACTGGTACAGCATTAGGCGTGGTGTATTAGTCCTAATTTGGCAGCACTTCTTCTTTCAGAAGACAGCAGGAGATGCGGTGCAGGGGAGAACCGTCCGGGTGGTAGCTGATATTGTCCGGCTGCAGGAGACGGTTCATGACGCAGCCTTCAGGAATGTTCAGGGGAAAGAAACGATCCTCATTGAGCCCTTGGCGGTGCACAAGCTGATCGTTTTCAATGGCATAGCTGTGGATGGGATGATCTTCACAGAGCGGACACTGATACACCCGGCCATTTGGGAAGATAAAATAATTCTCCGCCACCATGCCTCCGCACTCAAAACGGTCTGTGGCATCGAGGTAGACCTTGGGATAGATGACGTGGATGCCCCTTCTGGCTGCATCCGCCGCCACTTGCGGCACAGCGGCAAACCACTGCTCGGGATTGACCTGCCAGTTCTGGCCGGGGGCAGCAGCCGTAGCCACCTCTTGGGCAGGCTTGCCGCGCAGGCCAATCACCTGGATAAAAAAGCGCTTAACGCCAAGTTCCTCAACCAGGGCGGGCATGCGCGCTAGATGGTTGATGTTCAAAGCCGAAACCGTGTAGATCAGGCTGGTATTGAAGCCTGCCACCACGGCCCGACGGATATTGCCGGTGCAGACCTCAAAGCTGCCCTGACCGCGGATGGGGTCATTCACCGCTGCATCCGGCCCATCCAGGCTGAAGCTGAGATAATCCAGTTCCTGCGGCGTGATGTTCTCCAGCAGGTCATGGAAGAGATAGCCGTTCGAATCCACGGTAACGCTATAGCGTATGGCCTTGGCCGCCCGAATGATGGCGGGCAGATCCGGGTGCAGGGTGGGTTCGCCGCCGAGCAGAATCAGGTTGCTCTCCCTGCCTGGCCGGGCAAAAAGGGCCAGCCATTTGGTCACGGTTTCAAGCGGTAAGGTGCAGGTGCCATGCTCGGTGGTATTGATGTAGCAGTGTCGGCAGCGCAGGTTACAGGCGGTGAGGATGTGAAAAAAGACATTGCGCTCACCCGGCCGGAAACCCACGGTGCGCGCCTGCACATCCTGCTTCATGGCTGTTCCCCGCTCAGTTGTTGGTCCAGGGTGTACCGAGCCAGCAGGCTGTCCTGCCAGTAGTCGTGGCCTTGAAAAAATTGCTGAAAAAGGGCCAGGCTCTCCTGCCTGAGCACGCCGCCCACCAGTTGCACCTGCATGGCCTGGTAGAGTGGGTTGAGCTGCTGCAGGGCCAGATTGGTGCCGCCACCCATCACATCCTCATAGGCCCAGACAAAGCTGCGGACACCAGACAAAAGCAGGGTGCTGTAGCACATCAAACAGGGCTCCATGGTGGAATACACGCTCACCCGGCTGGGCTCCACTTGCGCATGCCGCTCCAACAGGATGCGCAGGGCGTTGATTTCGGCATGGTCGATCTCGTTGCGGCTCTGGGCCTGACTGTTGCGGCGGCTGGCCCGGACGACGATCTCTCCATCTGCCACCAAAACCACCCCAACCGGAAATTCGCCCAGGTCAAGCGCAAGCTTCGCCTCATCGAGCGCAGCCCGCATATATGCTTCGTGCTCGTACATAGACAGGCTCTGCATGGCCGCATCTCTGTCAGCAATCTATCCCGGAAAGGGCTCGCTCAGTCCGTCTTCTTGGCCAGCAAGCGGGCCATATCCTTGGCAAAATAGGTGAGGATGATATCCGCGCCCGCCCGGCGGATGGAAATAAGCGACTCCTCCATCACCCGTTCTTCCTCGATCCAGCCGCGCTCTGCCGCAGCCTTGATCATGGCGTATTCGCCGCTGACCTGGTAGGCGGCCACTGGCAGGTCAAACTCGTCGTGCAACCGACTGATGATGTCCAGGCAGGAAAGCGCTGGTTTCACCATGAGGATATCCGCGCCCTCCTCCACATCGAGCGTGGCCTCACGCAGGGCCTCGCGGCTGTTGGCCGGATCCATCTGATAGGATCTGCGGTCGCCGAATTGGGGCGCGCATTCTGCGGCGTCGCGGAAGGGGCCGTAAAAGGCCGAGGCATATTTC
>CAZEIT010000201.1:4462-4901 GCA_964512515.1 uncultured Desulfobulbus sp. | reverse complement strand
CTTCCAGGGAAAGATTGAAATTTTCCGCCTGGGTGCCGTCACGCAGGGTTGTGTCATATATTTCTATGATCCGGGTCATGCGCTTAGTCCGCTTCCTGGGGCATGTTGTCCTTGTCCAGGGCAAAGGCATCATGCAGAGCCCTGACAGCAAGCTCGGTGTATTTTTCTGCAATCACTACCGACACCTTGATCTCCGAGGTAGACACCATCATCATATTGATGCCTTCTTTCGACATGATCTGAAACATAGTTGAGGCAATGCCTGAATGATTGCGCATGCCTACCCCCACGATCGATACCTTGGCGATCTCCTGATCACCGGTAACATCCTCGGCCTGAATTTCCACGGCCACCTTGTTCAGGATGTCCATGGCCCGGTCATAGTCGCTCTTGGGCACTGTGAAGGTCATGTCGGTAAGGCCGCCATCGTGGGTGTTCT
>CAZEIT010000201.1:0-4452 GCA_964512515.1 uncultured Desulfobulbus sp. | reverse complement strand
CATGTCCACCAGAATACCGGCATCTGATATGGGAAGGAAAATTTTAGCTGCGGTTCCAGGCTGATCCGGCACTTTTTTAACAGTGATGCGTGCTTCTTTTTTGCTATAGGTGATGCCGGAAACCAGCATGGATTCCATAATTTTCTCCTCGTCAACAACCCAGGTGCCGATAGTATTAGTAAAAGTTGAACGAACGTGCACAGGCACTTTGAAGCGCTTGGCCATGCTCACCGCACGGATATCCAGCACCTTGGCGCCCAGGCTCGCCAGTTCAAGCATTTCGTCGTAGCTGATATAGTCAATCTTGCGCGCCTTGGCACACACGCCTGGGTCTGTCGTGAAGACCCCTTCCACGTCGGTAAAAATCTCGCAGGCATCGGCCTTCAAGGCTGCTGCCAGGGCAACGGCGGTGGTGTCGGAACCGCCCCTGCCCAGGGTGGTGATGTCTCCTTGATCGGTAACGCCTTGAAAACCCGCGACTGTTACGATCTTACCCTGATCCAGATAAGACTGGATGCGCTCTGCTTCAATTGAAGCAATACGCGCCCGGGTATGTTTCTGGTCAGTGCGGATAGCGACCTGATTGCCCAAAAGCGAAACAGCATCGTAGCCCGCCGCTTTGACCGCCATGGCAAAGAGGGCCACGCTTACCTGTTCGCCCGAGGAAATCAGCATGTCCATTTCCCGCAGATCTGGAATACGCTGAATGCTGTTGGCCATGCCGATGAGCCGGTCGGTTTCGCCTGCCATGGCAGACAGCACCACGATCATGCGGTTTCCTTCCCGGTGTCTTTCGATCACCCGCTTGGCGACCGCTGTAATTTTTTCGATGGAACCCACCGAAGTGCCGCCGAATTTCTGTACAATAAGGGCCATGGATTTCAATCTCGCGCCAGCCATGTCGTGCGCACAGGCCGGAATAAAGTGGCAAGCAGTTCCACCATCAAGGCAGGAAAAGCCGTGTAACAGTAGAACTGTATAGAATAGAGTGAAAATACTAATTTGCAAACTGATTTCTGCGGGCCTGGTCTGAATCACAGGGAGGTGGCCGCTCAAATCAGCAAAAACTTTCTGTTCTATGCATTCCCCCCTCTTTTTTCTTGCAATAACGAGACGATTTTCCTCAACTATGGTATAGTTCAAATTTTTTCCATCACTTTTAGCCAATCATCCTCAGGAGCAACTATGGAACGTACCTTTGCCATTATCAAACCCAACGCCTTTCAGGCAGGTAATGCCGGAAAAATCCTCAGTCGTATCTATGCCGAAGGTTTTAAGGTGGTGGGCATAAAAAAGCTGTACCTCAGCAAGAAAGAGGCCGAGGGTTTTTACCATGTACACAAGAGCCGGCCTTTTTTTGGCGAATTGACAGATTTCATGTCCAGCGGGCCCTGCATTGTTATGGTGCTTGAGGCTGCAGACGCCATCAAAAAATGGCGGGATCTGATGGGTGCAACCAACCCGGCTGATGCGGCCGAAGGCACCCTGCGCAAGGAGTTTGGCGATTCCCTTGAAGCCAATGCTACCCACGGCTCAGATGCGCCTGAAACCGCAGCCTTTGAAATTGGGTATTTCTTCTCTGGCCTGGAACTCCTCGTATAAGTGGAACTGCTGCGCGAAATCCTGCAAGCAGTATTCGCGTAACAATATAATTTTCACAATGTCCAGGGGTATGGCAATGCGCAACCAGCAAACTCTACGCCTAATCATCTTGCTGTGGGCATTGCCTGCCCTGCTTTTGGGAACTGCCGCAGGTTGTCAGGAGCCGCCCGCCCAGCCCCATCATAAAAATACCGAGCAACAGCATATCATGGATCATGAGGATATTCTGCAGGTGATCTTTCACCCGCGAAAAAGTAGAAAAACCGAGCCACCAGCCAATGCGGTCAATATTGATGCAACCGTTGCAGACAGCGTGAATATTGGCTGCCGCTTGTTTACCCACAACACTGCCGCCCCCACTATCATCTTTTTCCATGGTAATGGCGAAATTGTGCCGGATTACGACGATATCGCCCCGTTCTACCTGGCAGAGGGTTTGAACTTCGCGGTCTGCGACTACCGGGGTTACGGCTGGAGTGATGGCGTGCCGCGGGTAAGCACTTTTCTCTCGGATGCTGAGGCAGCCTTTCTTCATTTGCGTACTTGGCTGGCAGAGCATCAGTATACCGGGCCGTTTTTTGTCATGGGCCGCTCCCTGGGCAGTGCCTGTGCCATCGATATTGCCGCCAACCATGCTGATGCAATCAGTGGGCTAATTATTGAATCCGGCTTTGCCAAAACCCTGCCGCTGGCCAAAGTACTGGGCATTGATCTGGAAAGCATGGGTATCCGCGAAGAGGACACCTTCAACAACAGTGTTAAAATTGTTAAATTCACCAAGCCCACCTTTATTCTCCACGGCCAGTACGACCAGTTGATCCCCCTGTGGCAGGCAGAAACCCTGCAGGCAGAAAGTGGTGCCCAGCAAAAGGAAATGCAGATTGTGCCGGGCGCAGACCACAACTCGCTGATTGCTGTGGCTGGCAAACGCTACTTTGAAGCCATCCGTGTGTTTATTGAAAAGGCCACCGGCACTGCCCCAGACTGGCGGCAGCGGCGTCAAACATTCAAGACCAGCCAGCAGGCAAAAAAAGAGCAAAACCAATGACCAGCAAGCGCAGTAACGTTCTTTCCTGGGACGAATATTTCATGGCTGTTGCCCTGCTTTCGGCCGGGCGTTCCAAAGATCCCAATACCCAGGTGGGCGCCTGCGTGGCCAACAGCCAGAACAGGATTGTAGGAGTGGGCTACAATGGTTTTCCCAGGGGCTGTTCAGATGACGAGCTACCCTGGGCGCGGGAAGGCGATTATCTGGACACCAAGTACCCGTATGTTTGCCATGCGGAGGTCAACGCCATCCTCAATGCCATCACCCGCGACCTGCGCGACTGCCGTATTTATGTGGGGCTCTTTCCATGCAACGAATGCACCAAGGTCATCATTCAGGCCGGTATCAGTGAGATTGTCTATCTTTCGGATAAATACAACCACACCGACTCGGTGCGTGCCGCCAAACTGATGCTGGACAAATCAAACACTGGCTACCGGCAGTTTGTGCCTGCACGCAGCTCTGTGCATATTGATTTCCAGTTAGACTGAGATGCCCCATGTCAGACCAGGAAGTTAGAGCAGGCATCAGCACGCCTTTCATCGAACTGGACAAGCTGCTCAAAAGGGAAAATATCGCAGCCAGCGGCGGAGAAGCCCGTTGGATGATTAGCGACAGGCTGGTGCAGGTCAACGGCGAGCTTGAACTGCGCAAGCGGAGAAAGCTCTACCCAGGTGATCTGGTGGTCGTGCAGGGTAAAATACGGCGCATTGTTGCAATAACGACTCCTGATGTGGCTTGATTGACCATCCTTCTGGTCTTTTCTTTTTCAGTGGGCTTTGACCACTCAGCACCTGCACAAGATCACTACCAGGGCTGCAGACAGCGAACTTCTTGCGGAACATAACGCCGCTATATGATGGCATGGCATAAAACATCGTCAACCCCTCCCCTCAAACCTGCAATCAGCCAATTGCTGCTGATTTCAGGCCCTCTCAAGCAAACACATGGAAACAATCGCAAGCCTTATCAGTACGATCGATGGTATTATCTGGGGTTGGCCGCTTTTGATTCTGCTCATGGGCACACACCTGTTCCTGACCATCCGGCTCAAGTTTATCCAGAGCTATATCCCTAAAGCCATTAAGCTCTCCATTGCCAAGGATGAAAACGCAGCCGGCGATGTCAGTCAGTTCAGCGCCCTGACCACGGCGCTTGCGGCCACCATTGGCACGGGCAATATCGTTGGTGTGTCTACTGCGGTGGCCTTGGGTGGCCCAGGTGCTGTCTTTTGGATGTGGCTGACTGGGGTTTTCGGCATTGCCACCAAATATGCGGAAAGCCTTCTGGCTGTGAAATACCGGGTGCGCACCGAGGATGGCACCATGGCCGGCGGCCCCATGTATGTGCTTGAATATGGGCTAAAACAAAAATGGCTGGCCGTGCTCTTTGCCCTGTTCACGGCAATTGCAGCCTTTGGTATTGGCTGCATGGTTCAGGCTAACTCCATTGCATCCATGGTGGAGAAGCAGTTCAATATCCCTACCTGGGCAAGCGGCATTGCCCTGATGCTGCTTGCCGGAGCAGTCATTGTGGGTGGGATCAAGAGCATTGCCCGGGTATGCAACAAACTGGTACCCTTTATGGCCGTGTTTTACGTACTGGGCTGCCTGCTCATCCTTATCCTGACTGCAGATACCGTGCCAGCCACTATTGTACTTATTATTGATTCAGCCTTTAATGGCCAGGCAGCAACTGGTGGCTTTGCCGGCTCAACCGTGATGATGGCCATGCGCTACGGTGTTGCTCGCGGTCTCTTTTCCAATGAAGCCGGTATGGGCAGCGCCCCCAACATTGCCGCC
>CAZEIT010000200.1:0-4913 GCA_964512515.1 uncultured Desulfobulbus sp. | reverse complement strand
AGCGCCATGGCCGTGGGCGAGTCCACCACCTCGGCTGTGGTCACCTCAATCGTGTTCATTGTTATTTCCGATTCCATCCTCACCATTATCTTCAACGTGCTGTAGGGCCATGGAAGAACAGGCGGCAATCACAGTCAGCAATCTGACCATGGCCTATGGCTCCTTTGTACTGCAGCAGGATCTGAATTTTACGGTGGAAAAAGGGGACATCTTTGTCATCCTGGGCGGCAGCGGCTGTGGTAAATCCACCCTGCTCAAACACCTGACCGGGCTCAAGGAACCAGCCGTGGGCCAGGTGTTCTACGGCGAGGAAGACTTCTGGCAGCTTGATGCCGAGGGTCGTGATCGCATCATCCGCAGAAGCGGTATCTTGTATCAGGCAGGGGCCTTGTGGAGTTCCATGACGCTTGCGGAAAATGTTGCCATCCCCATTTCCACCTACACCAGGCTTGACGCCAAATCCGTGCAGGAACTGGTCTCCTTCAAGCTCTCCCTGGTTGGCCTGGCCGGCTTTGAGGATTTTTATCCCTCAGAGATATCCGGCGGCATGCGCAAACGCGCCGGCCTTGCCCGGGCAATTGCCCTGGACCCGGAGTTTCTCTTTTTTGACGAACCATCGGCCGGGCTAGACCCCATCAGCGCCCGCAACCTGGATGACCTTATCCTGGAGCTGAAAGAAAGCCTTGGCGCAACGGTGGTGATCGTCACCCACGAACTGGCCTCTATTTACGCCATTGCCAACAATTCGGTTTTTCTGGACAGCGAAAGCAAGACCATGCTTGCCAGCGGCGACCCGAAGCACCTGCTCAAGGAAAGCACTAACGATACACTCATCCGTTTCCTCACCCGAGGAAGCGGCAACAGGGAGATACGAAGCATTTGAGTAAAAAAGCCAACCCCACCCTTATCGGCGCCTTTGTCCTCATCGCCCTGACTGTGGCAGTGGCGGCCATCATGGTGTTGGGAAAATTCAATTTCAAGGACAATACCGTTCGCTGTGTTGCCTACTTTTCCGGCTCCATGCACGGGCTGGACGTGGGCGCGCCTGTGGCCTTTAGGGGCGTTGCCATTGGCCGGGTCAGCAGCATCCAACTGGATTATGACGATACAAAGGGTACCTTTGTCATCCCGGTTTATATGGATCTGCAGCAGCAAATTCACCCGCAGGACTCAACATCCGGCGACGCGGATCAAATGCGAGAAAGCCTGAAAGAGCTGATCAACCGTGGCCTGAGGGCGCAGATGCGCTCCAGCAGCCTGCTCACCGGCAAGCAGTATGTGGAGTTGTTTTTAAACCCCGGTTCCGAACCGGTCTTGCATGGTGCTCCAGAATATGTCCTGGAAATACCAACACTTTCTTCCGGGATTGACAAGATCACTGAAAAACTGGAAAGCCTGCCCCTGGAGGAAATCCTCAACAAAGTGGCGGTGTCTCTGGACACCCTCAATGGCATGATCAGCTCCGAACAGACAGGCGCAACGGTTGAATCTCTGGCTGTCTCGATCAAGCAGCTTGAATCCATCCTGACCGGAATCAATAAAAACCTGCCGACGCTGCTTAGTGAAATCAACCAGGGCATAACGGATTTTTCTGTTACCATGAAGGAAGCCAGGGGCTTTATCGAGGGCGCACACCAGGAGCTCAAGCCGGTGAGCGCCGATCTGCACAAGCTTATGACCAATTTACAAACCAGTAGCGAAAAGCTGAGCAGCACCCTGAGCAACCTGGAACGCCTGACCGCCAGCGATTCCGATGTCAGCTACCAGCTTCGCGACACCATGCACGAAATGGAACGGGCTGCCAGCTCCATCCGAGAATTGACCGACTATCTGCGCCAGAACCCCAACTCGGTGCTCTTTGGCAAGAGCAAGGAGAAATGATGTTCAGAACTCCACACCGCCGTTCACCCGCGATATGCGGTTTTGTACTCGTCCTGGCCCTGCTTGCACTCAGCAGCTGCATCAGCAAACCAGCGCCAAGCACGGTCTATGCGCTGGAGCCTTTGCCTCCAGCCACTCCTGCTGTGGCCACAACAGCAGAACTGCCCGGCCTGAGCGATCTCATCATGGTGATGCCAGTTCGTCTGCCGCCACAGTTGCGGCAAAAGAGCATTGTGGTGGAAGAAGGGGGCACAGGGCCGAAAATGCTGGCTGGTCATCTCTGGGCCGGGCCGCTGGATGAGCAGATCAGCGCCAACCTGGTAGCCAGCCTGCAAACCCTGCTGGCAAGCCCGAATGTGGCTCTGTACCCTGGCCCGCGCTACAGCAAGTCCATGTATCAAGTGGAAACTGAAATCATTCGTTTTAGTGGCGACAGCCGCAATTTTACCCTGCGGGCAGTCACCACCATCAGCGATCCAAACCAGCGCCGCATGCTCTCCAGAAAGGGTTTTACCGAAACGCTCGCTATCCAAGGAGAAGGCTACAGCGCCTATGTAGCTGCCGCTTCAAAGGTTCTTGGCCATTTAAGCGCAGATATCGCCGCCACCCTTGCCCTTCTGCCGCATCAAGCAGGCAAAGAAGAAAACACTCCCTGAAAAAGAATAAATCTACGTTGACCCTTAAAAAAACACAAGCAACCATGCAACTCCAACTACTCTCTCGCCCGTTTACCATCATCATCATCATTCTGCTGTTGCTATCCGGCTGCAGTTCGCTGCCCCTGCCCTTCAGCAAAACCATCAACCCGGACAATCTGCCACAAACCATCCGGGTCGGGCTGGCCACTGATGCACCGCCCCTGTCCTACCGGGATAAAGCCAAAACAGTCCGCGGTCTTGACCCACAGCTTGCCGCTGGGCTCAAGGGCTATACCAAGCTGGAAGTGCTCTACGTGCCCCTGCCTCGCAAGGAACTGCTGGACGCGCTGAAAAATAATCAAGTGGATGTGGTGATGGCGGGTTTGAGCGCATCTGAGACCAGGCGCCAGGGTCTGGCCGCCACCAATGGCTACCTGCAAACCGGGCTTGCGCCCCTGATGCTGCTGGGTGAACAAAAACGGCTGGCAGGCGCGGACGGGCTCAAGGCGGCGGATGTCCGTATCGGCACGGTGCTGGGCAGTTCCGGGCCCGCCTACGTACGTTCGCTCAAGGCAAAAGGCACACACCAGATTTTTGCCTCCATGCAGGCCGGAGTGGAGGCCCTCATGCGCAAACGCATAGACGTACTCATCCACGACATGCCTGTCTGCTTCCACTACGCCTCTCTGCACATCGAGCAGGGCCTGACACCGGGCACCACTCCGCTTACGAGGGAAGAGATCGTCTGGGCGCTGCGGCCGGAGGATAAAGGCCTGCGCCTGCTTCTGGACGCCTTTCTACAGCAAAAAAAGGAGGATGGCTCCTTAGCTGCCCTCATCACCCGTTCGCTGCCATTTTATAGCGAGACTGAGCTATTCCCGGATAAATAGTCGTTCTTGAATAAGTTTTTTAGTTTGTGATCTTTGCTGCACAACCACCTGTTTGGAGCCAGTTCGGGCAGCTATGAGCCACAAAAACCAATTCGGGCATTTGATAATGCCCTGCAAGCATTCCATCCAGCACGCAACTCGAAGAGGCTCTGACATGTTCCAGCAGGGCCTGCTTCCAGTTGCTCATCTGACTGAAATGAATTTTGCATGCACTGGCAAGCTCTGCCAGCGTCTTGGATTCCGATAAGGCGGCCAGGACCATTTCGGCTCGCTATTCAGCACTGTAGCGGTTGCGATCACCATCAAACCTCTCATTGCAAATGGATCGCTTCATTGCTTATGCCCATGTTTCAATAAACTGGGCCACTTCACGCCAGTAGCATGGTACTATGGCCTTAAGTGGTTTTATTTGCTTATATCAAACATGGATGAAGCACGTAAGCATTTGCAAACAGGAGGTGTCATGGAAATTTCAGTTGAAAAGAAGAAAGAAATGCTGTGGACCATGCTGCTGTCCCGGCGCTTTGAAGACGAACTAACCGGGTTGTGCAAAATCGAAGGCAAGATTCACGGCATGATGATCCTGGCGACCGGACAGGAAGCCGTGGGTTCCGGAGCTTGTGCCGCTCTTGATCCGGAAGATGTCATCATCACCAACCACCGAAGCCACAATCATCTGCTGGCCAAGGGCGCTGATGCCAAGGCCCTGATGGCCGAAATTTTCTGCAAAAGCACTGGCTGCAACAAGGGCAAAAGCGGCACCCTTCACCTGGCCGTGCCCGAGGTGAACGCACCCTGCACCTCCACCGTTGTCGGCGCTGGGCCGCCCATTGCCGTGGGCCAGTCCTTTGCCCAGCAATACAAGGGAGAGAATCGGGTCACTGTGTGTTTTTTCGGTGACGGCGCTGCTGCCGAGGGTTCGGTGCATGAAGCTATGAATCTGGCCGCTCTGTGGCGGCTGCCGCTGATTTTCATCTGTGAAAACAACGTTTATGCCGGCGCTCAGCGCCTTGAAGAACACACGCCAGTTCTGGATTTGGTGAGCCGGGCTGCGGGCTATGCCATGCCTGGAGTGAGCGTGGATGGCAACGACGCTCTGGCCGTGTATCAGGCTGTCAAGGAAGCGAAAAAACGCGCCCAGGCAGGGGAAGGACCGACTTTTATTGAGTGCAAAACCTACCGCTGCCGGGGCCATGGCGAAGCTGATCCGCAACTCTATCAACCCAAAGACGAGATCAGTGCGTGGCTGGAAAAATGCCCTGTTCCACGCCTGCGGGACAGCCTTTTGAGCGAGGGCATCATCACTGCCGCTGGTTTTCAGGACATGGAAAAACGGGCTGAAGCCACGGTGCTGGAGGCTGTCCGCTTTGCTGAAGACAGCCCTTATCCCAAGCCGGAGGAAGCGTTGGACGATGTCTTTGCGTGAGAGCCTGCGGATGAAAATTCGCTTATTCCATTTTCATATCAAAGCCCTATCTGTGTCGGCTTCGACAAATGCTCCTCG
>CAZEIT010000199.1:0-4935 GCA_964512515.1 uncultured Desulfobulbus sp. | reverse complement strand
CCTAGGTTGAGCGGGCCAAAGGCGACATCCTCCAGCACCGTTGCATGGAAGAGTTGATCTTCTGCATTTTGCAGTACCAGCCCCACCTCTCGTCGCAAGGCCCGGAATTCTTTTTCCTTGATAATAATACGCTCATGAAAGCGGATATGGCCACTTGTTGGTTTGAGCAGGCCTACGAGCAGCAGAAAAAAAGTGCTTTTGCCACAGCCGTTAGGGCCGTGGAATCCTATTTTCTGCGCAGGTTCAAAGGAAAAAGAGGCGTTGCGCAGGATTTGCGGCCCATTAGGGTAGGCGAAGGAGAGCTGATCAAAGGCAAAAAGTGCCATGGTCGTTTACAGAAACATGAAATAAAGGACAAAGAACACAAGGGCTGCCGCAAGAAAGAGGGTGTCCAGCCAGGTAAAACGAAACTCGGCCAGCGAGTTGAAACTGCCGTTAAAGCCGCGCAGCAGCATGGCCTGGTGGATGCGACCTGCCCGGTCAAGACTGCGCACCAGGGTAAGGCCGATGAGACTACCCAGGGTGCGGTAACTGTGGAGATTGGTGGCAGCCACAAAGTTGTGCAGGCGCAGGGCCGTGTTGAGCCGCTGCCATTCATCTGCCAGCAGAAAGAGGGAGCGGTAGGTAAAGAGCAGAAGAAAAACAAATTTTCCCGACATGTGCAGGCTGTAGAGCGCATGACCGAAGCGGGCAACCGGCATGCTCGCCACACAGGCGATGAAGATGAGGGTGATGGCATTGGCCTTCAGGGTAACCAGCCACACCAGTTGCAGGCCCGGCAGGCTGCAACTGAGCGGGCCGATGTGGAAGGCGGCCGGGCCGGGTGTGCTGCAGGGCACAGTCAGCCACAAAAAAAGGAGAAACACATTCACCGCCATGAGTCTGCGCCCCAGCGGACGCAAGGGCGGCTGGCTGCACAGAAGCAGCAACAGTGCGGCGACCAGTCCGAAAATAGCCTCTTGTGTGCTGGTGGCCATGGCCAGGGTGCAGGAAAAAACCAGGGCTGTGCAGAGCCTCAGGCGCGGATCCAGACCGTGTACCCAGGTTTGCCCGCTGGCAAAGGGTTCGGCAAACATTGCCTTAGTCCTTATTTTTGCGGTTTTTTATGGTGAAGATCAGAGCAAAGATGCCGATAATCCAGCCAATGCCGCCGATGATCTCAGCAAGGCCGGGGCCCTTGGCCTGTTCGGCAGCCAGTATGGCCTGGATCGGTTGCAGCCGCGCATTAAGTGAGCGGTTGATGATGGCTTCCAGTTCCTGTGCGCTGATGGCGATGCACTGGGATGGATCGTCCATGACTGCGGCCACCGAGGCAGGAGGGGAGGTAGTCGTTTGCGTGGCGGCAAGAGGAACTGGTGTTGTTTCTTCCGCTTTTTCTCTTGCTTGCGGATTCAACTCCACCGCGGGCAAGAGCCATTCGGCCTGGTGTCCTTCGCCCGCCTTGAGCACCAGACGCAGATCAACCGGCTTGTCCAGCAGCTCAGGAGGAATGGTGAAGCGGCTTGCGCCCTGGATGTCGCTTACCCCCTGGAGCACGAGTTTGCCGCTCTTGGCCTCGAAAATTTCTATCCTGCCCTGCTGCACCGGTTTTGCCTTGCTGAAACGGCTGTCCACCACAATTTCTCCCTGCTGTACATAAGCAAAGAGGTGGACACGGTGGGCCAGGGCTGGCGTGGATAGGCACAGCAGGCTGAGTGTCACAAAGCAGAGGACAAAAACTCGTGGCATGATTTACCTGTTTGGAGGTTGCAGGAGCATTTCCGGCCGTACCTGAGCAAGAAAGGAGATTGCCGAGGCGGTGACCAATCCTTCCACCGCAGCCACCGGCACATGGGCGAGTAGCAATATTTTGGCGGAAGTGAGGAAACCTTCATCAGTTAAGCTGAGACTCAGAGCAGTGAGGATGGCCGCTCCCACCACGCCGAGCGCACCGCAGAAGAAGGCGGCAAGAAAGCGCGGCCAGCCGCTGCGACTTAACCATGGTCTTGCCAGGTATCCAGCCAGAATTGCAGGCAGGGCCATGTTCCAGGCATTGACGCCCAAGGTAGTCAGCCCGCCATACTGGAAGAGCAGGGCCTGAAGGATAAGGGCCACTGTAATCGCTGGAAAGGCGGCCCAGCCCAAGAGTACCCCCAAAAGCCCGTTGAGGAGCAGGTGTGAGCTGGCCGGGCCAATGGGTACGTGCAACAAGGAGCCGGTGAAAAAAGCGGCAGAGAGCAGGGCCACGGGCATAAGACGGCTTTCATCGAGCCGACGCAGGCCAAGGCCACAGCCACCCAGGCTCAACACCCCGCCCAATGCGAGAATGGACGGTGCCAGCACCCCTTCGGCAATGTGCATGCAGGGCTCCCTGGATGTCTACTTGTGTACCGGGTCGACAAAGTGCGACCAGAGCACAGCCCCGAGTTCCACCTCTTTGGGATTGCCTTCGTGCTCTATCTTTTCCTTGGCCGTGCTCAGGGCGGCAAAACCCCACCAGCCGGCAAAGGGCACGCTGTAGGAGAAAACACCGTTTGCGTCCGCCTTGACCACCTGAGTGATGAAGACATCATTAGGAGTTTGATAATCCTGCTTCTGGTTGAAATACTCAACCTCAACCAGTGCGCCGGGCACGGCCTTGCCATCCAGTAAGACCTGGCCTTGGAACAGATTACCTGTGTAGTTGCCAAAGGGCCGGGTCAGGGGTACGATCTCAGTTTTCAGGCCAATAGGCTCGTCCCAGCCTTCTTCTCCGCCAAAGGCGGTGACATAGGTTTTGGTATAGTGGATGATAAAGCAGTCTTCCGCAGGCTCCCAATATGGTGCAGGTTCCATGACAAACTGATAAAGACCGGGCCGGGAGACCGCATAGTCAGCGCTCCATGCCTGATGCTCGTAAACCGTGGCTGGCTGCAGGGTAGCGGCCAGATCCTTTTTTTCGCCGTCCATCACCACGTAAAAGGCGGCGGGTTTATCCAGCACCATGCCGCTGCCTTCCATGGGATGGGAGAAAGAAAGATTGAGGCGGATATCGGCACTCTTTTTGTCTGCCACTATCTCCCGACTGGGGATGACCATGCCAAAGTGGGCATGGGCAGTACTGCTCAACATGCACAGGGTGGCGGCAAGAACAGGGGCAAGGATGCGGGACATGACGATCTCCTGACAATGGAATGAACACGAAATAGCAAAAAATAATACACACCCGTCTTCTATACTGGCCAAGGCAAATGGTGTCAAGCAAAGTTATGCTGATTGGTTTGAAATTGGAATGAGCCAAAGGTGGTTCAAAGGCGTGTCATGGTAAGACAAGAGCAAGTAAACAGAGGAATAGTGGCCCAGGAGAAGAGCATGAATGATGGCGCAAGTCTTGTCTGCACCTGGCTGCACCGGCGTCGAGAGCCGGTCTGCCTGGTCTTTTTTGCCGGTTGGGGCATGGATGCCAGGCCTTTTTCTCCTTTGGCTGCTGGTGGTGTGGATGTGTGCATGCTCAGTGCCTACCGCCGCTTGGAACTGCCGCAATTGGCGGAGCTGCACAGCTATGAGGAAGTTGTTCTTGTTGCCTGGTCTTTCGGGGTATGGATGGCGGCACAGCTTTGCCCTTGGCCGCTTCGGGCTACCTGTTCCGAGGTTATTGCCCTGGGCGGCACGCTGCAGCCGGTGGATGCGCGCTTCGGGCTTGCGCCTGAGCAATTTGAAAACATGTTGGCCAGTTTTGACGCGGAGAAATTGCATAGCTTCTACCAGGCCATGTTTGATGAACCTGCCCATGCCGAGCTTTTTCTGGCAAATCTGCCTCAGCGCAGCCTGACAGAACTGCGGGCTGAGCTGGCCTTTTTGCATGCGGCCAGTGTGCACACTCCAACTGCGCTCGATATCTTCAGCCACCATGTCATAACCGGCCGGGATCGCATCTTTTCCGGTCGCAATCAGGCCCGGGCCTGGGGCAGGCAGACGGCAGCCTGCACCATGCCCTGGCCGCATTTTCCTTTTTATTCCTTTAGGAGTTGGGGCGAACTGCTGGCGACGCTGCGTCCTGGGGTAGAAATGTGACCTATCGGTTTCGCCAAATTTGGCTGGCGAGCAGGCTGCAGGCAAACCAGCCGCAGGTCAGCAGGATAATGGTTGCGCCGGTGGCGGTGCGGGCCCAGTCCTGAGCCGAGATAATCAGACCCAGCACAGCGCTACTGGTGCTGATGAGCAGGGCCCACCAAAACATGGCGCCGGCACTGCGGGAGAAGTTGCGGGCACCGGCAGCCGGTACCACCAGAAGGGCGGTTACCAGAAAAACACCAATGGCTTGGACGGCGAACATCACCAAAAGGGCGAGCAGACCAGAGAAGATATACTGCAGAGGCGGCACCCGCACCCGGTGGGTACGGGCCAGGGTGCTGTTGATGCCCACATAGAGCAGCCGGTTGTAGGCGCAGGCAAGAAACAGCAGTACACAAACAAGCAGCGCCAGCAGTGCCCAGATTTCGCTTTCACTGATGGTGAGGATATCGCCATAGAGAAAACGCTGCATGTCGCGGGCAAGCGAGCGATCCCGGCTGACCATGGCAAGACCAAAGGCGATTATGCCGGAGAAGAAAACCCCAATAACTGTATCACTGGCCAAGTCACTGTGGCGCTGGGCTAGAGTGATGCCTAGGCCCATAACCAGGCCAAAGAGCGGCATGGTCCAGTCAGGGGAGATGGCCAGCAGCATGCCCAGGGCCACGCCGGTAAAGGCAGAGTGGCTGATGGCCTCGGCATAGAAGGCCATGCGGAAGTTGACCACGACGATACCCATTGCGGCAGTCATCGGTGCAAGCAGTAACAGCGCCAAAAGAGCCTGTTGCATGAACCGCGCCTGCAGGCAGGGCAAGGGCAGGGCCTGGGCCAGCAAAGCATAGAGCCAGGAAAGATCAGGCATCGTTGGCTGTGCCGGCAGCAGAGGCAGACGGTGGCTGGCAG
>CAZEIT010000198.1:0-4942 GCA_964512515.1 uncultured Desulfobulbus sp. | reverse complement strand
ATGCTGCAGGGACTCGTGGGTGCCAGTATCCAGCCAGCAGAAACCGCGCCCCAAAAGCTCCACCGACAAGTGCCCCAGTTTAAGGTAGTGCAGGTTCACGTCGGTGATTTCAAGCTCGCCCCGGGCTGAGGGCTTGATGGATTTTGCCACCTGGATCACATCATTATCGTAAAAATACAGGCCGGGCACCGCATACCTGGATTTGGGCCGGGAAGGTTTTTCCTCAATTCCGATCACCTTGTTGGCGGCATCAAATTCGACCACACCGTAGCGTTCAGGGTCCTTGACCAGATAGCCGAAAATAATACCGCCTTCCTTGAGGCCGCTGCAACGCTGCACCACCCGGCCGAAGTTGTGACCAAAGAAGATGTTGTCGCCCAAGACAAGACAGACCGAATCATTGCCGATAAATTCCTCGCCAATGAGAAAGGCCTGGGCCAGCCCTTCCGGACGGGATTGTTCGGCATAGCGGAACTGCATGCCCAGATCGCTGCCATCACCCAACAGGTCCTGAAAGCGGGGCAGATCCTGCGGTGTGGAGATGATGAGAATTTCACGGATGCCCGCCAGCATGAGCACAGACAGCGGGTAATAGATGAGCGGCTTGTCGTACACCGGCAAAAGCTGCTTGCTGAGCACACGGGTAAGCGGATAGAGCCGGGTGCCGGAACCGCCCGCCAGAATAATACCTTTCATGGAATGTCTCTTGTCTTTGATGATCGACACAGTCCTTGCCTTAACAGCCAGGCCTGTGCTATTTTGTTTTTTTTGCTGCGGTTTTTGCCACAGGCATATACAGCATTTCCTCTGTTCTTTAAACCCCTTTTCCCCAGGCCGAAATCCAGATGCCCAAGAGCCTTCGCTGCATAACCCCCTATGATGTCCGCGGCCAGGTGCCAGAAGCCTTCAACAAAGACATTGCAGCCCGCATTGCCTTGGCCTTTGCCGGTTATAACCGCAGCGAGCACCTTGTGCTTGGCAGGGACGTACGCCTGAGCAGCCCAGCTCTTGCCGAGGCGGTATGCGGTGCCCTGCTGGCACGGGGTTGTGCGGTCACTGACGTTGGCCTCTGCGGTACCGAGGAGATGTATCATGCGGTATTCAGCGGTGCTGCACAGGGAATAGATGGCGGCATCATGCTCACGGCCAGCCATAACCCAGCCTCGTACAACGGCATGAAGCTGGTGGGGCGCGGGGCACATCCCATTTCAAGCAGCAATGGTCTTGAGGAAATTGCTAATCAGGCAGCGCAGATGCAATCTGATGCGACCAGCGAGACTGACCCCACCGCTAAGCGGGGCCAGTATCGTCTGCGCCCGGATAAAAGCGCCTATATCCATCACATCCTACAACTTGCCGATCCTGGCCGCATGCGGCCCTTGAAGCTGGTGGTCAACAGCGGCAATGGCTGCGCCGGGCCGGTAATCGATCTTTTGGTACCACACCTGCCCTTTACCTTTATTCGACTGCAGCACGAGCCGGACGGCCGCTTCCCCAATGGCGTGCCCAATCCCCTCCTGCCCGATCGGCGGGCCGCCACGGCCGAAGCCGTTATCAAACATCAGGCCGACATGGGCATTGCCTGGGATGGTGACTTTGACCGCTGCTTTCTCTTTGACGAAAAGGGGCGCTTCATTGAAGGTTACTACGTCGTTGGCCTCTTGGCCGAGGCCATGCTGAGCCTGTATCCTGGCGCTGCCATTCTCCACGATCCGCGCCTGATCTGGAACACCCAGGACATTGTCCGCCAGGCGGGTGGCAATCCCATCATGGTACGCACCGGCCACTCCTTTATCAAGGAAGCGATGCGCCAGCACAATGCCGTGTACGGGGGCGAGATGTCGGCGCACCACTATTTCCGCGACTTCGGCTTTTGCGATTCCGGTATGCTGCCCTGGCTCCTGACCTGCCGCCTGCTGGCTGAAAAAGACCAACCCCTGTCTGCACTGTGTGAAAAGCGCATGCACGCCTACCCGGTCAGCGGCGAGATCAACACCAGCATCAAAGCGGCGACGGCAACCGTACTTGATGCTCTGAAAAGCCGCTATGCCGAGGGGGAGCTTGATGAAACCGACGGTATTTCCATCAGCTACCCCATGTATCGCTTCAATGTGCGGCCGTCCAACACGGAACCGTTCTTGCGCCTCAACGTGGAAACCAGGGGCGATAGCCGCCTGCTCCACGACATTACCGAAGAACTGCTGGGGCTGATCAGGTCTTTTGCCTGAAACCGGCCTTCAGCCAGTCATAACTCATAAAACGACATGGCTATTCAACCAGTTATTCTGGCCGGAGGTACCGGCACCAGGCTCTGGCCGCTTTCCCGCGAGCTCTATCCCAAACAGGTCATTCAACTGATCGGCGAGCACTCGCTTTTGCAAAACACCCTGCTCAGAGTGGCGGGCATACCGGATGTCAAGCCGCCGCTTTTGGTGGTTGGAGATGAACACCGCTTTATGGCCCAAAACCAGGTCCAGTGCCTGGGTTTGAATAATGCCTATTGCATCCTGCTTGAACCGGTTGCCCGCAACACCGCGGCCGCCGTCTGCGGCGCGGCTGCCTATCACCATGCGCATGGCGCGAACGAGGATGTACTCCTTATCCTGCCGGCAGATCACCTCATTCGAGATACAGACGCCTTTCTGGCGGCAGTGGCCGAGGCGCGCAGACGCGCAGACGAAGGCTATCTGGTCACCTTTGGCCTGGTGCCCAGCCGTCCTGAAACCGGATTTGGCTATATTGCAGCGGATACGAGCGGCAAGGTGGAGCGTTTTGTGGAAAAGCCGGATCTGGCCACTGCACAGGCCTACTGCGCCAGCGGCAAATACCTGTGGAACAGCGGCATGTTCGCCTTTCTGGCCGGCAATTTTTTGGCGGAGATACAGCAACACGCGCCGGAAATCGCCGAGGCCATGCAAGCGGCCGTGCGCGAGGGCAAGCACGAAGGCGAACATTTTTTCAGCTTCGACGAGGCGGCCATGGCGCGCTGCCCCTCCATCTCCATTGACCACGCCCTGATGGAGCAAACAAACCGGGCCGTAGTGGTGCGTGCCGACCTCGGCTGGAGCGACATTGGCTCCTGGCAGACCCTGTGGGAAGTTTTGGACAAGGATGAAGAGGGCAATGCGGTTTGCGGCGATGTCCTCTTGCGCGATGTGCGCAACAGCCTTATCCGCTCAGACCACAGTCTGCTCACGGCTATCGGCCTTGAGGATACTCTGGTGGTGCAGAGCGCCGATGCAGTACTGGTGGCGCCCTTAAGTAAATCGCAGGAAGTTCGCAGCATGGTGGATTTACTTAAAAAAGACAAGCGGAGCGAATATCATCGCCACCGTACGGTCTTTCGTCCCTGGGGCAGTTACACCCTTTTAGAGGAGCAGCCACGTTTCCAGATCAAACGGCTCAGTGTCAACCCTGGGGCCAGCCTGTCTTTGCAGCGCCACCGTTTCCGCCACGAGCACTGGGTGGTGGTGTCTGGTGTGGCCATGGTGCACAACGGCGGCCAGGATCTGGTGCTGCAGGAAGATGAGGCCACCCATATTCCGGCCGGCACGATCCATCGCCTGGCGAATAAACAAGAAGTGCCCTTAGAGCTGATCGAGGTGCAGATCGGCAGCTATCTGGGAGAGGACGACATCGAACGCTTTGAGGATATCTACGGCCGCTAGACAGGAGATTCCCAAAATAAGGGCTGAGCGCACACGAAAGCTCATCCTGCACGAGTCCAGGATGAAATCAAGGAAGCGATGAAAATATGGCGCGAGCATATCCCAGCGTATTGCAAGAAGTATTTTCCGAAGCCGACACAGATTTTGATGGAAGTGGAATAAACCGGCGTTCAGAGGTAGTCGGGGTAAGTGTGGGGTACGCAAGAGCACTGGAGATTTAACCGCTAGCTCTCTGTGGCTCGGTCAACACCTCACAGCTTATACGCCTGCGCTGATACTGAAAAAATGGGTGATGCAGTGAGCCCACCCAGTAATTAAGCAAGCTTACATCCTGTTGCACACGGACTCTACATAAGTTGGCCTGTCACTATTCGCTTTCTTGCAGGGCGAATTCCTGAAAGGCGTCCACATAGGCGTTTAGCAGGCGCTGATCAGCATCGGCAACGTGGAAAAACTCAATGCCATAGCGGTACCGCAGGTTGGCAAAAGAGCTATACACAATTTTTCCCATAATATTGACCAGGGAATTTTTTAACTCCAAGGTTATCATCACCTGCTGACCCTTTTCAAGGGCGAGGTGGGTCTCCATTAAAATACCTCCCCTACTGACATTCAAGGTTCTGGCCATGGCATATTCGCCCTGCCGCCCCTGCTCGTCGACCACGACAAAGTCCAGCAGATTCAGAGATTCTGGCCGCACGTTTTTTCTACGTTCACTGTTCATAAGTAGGAGATCCTTTCATATTGATTCAAGGACTTTCATGTTGGCTCAAGAAACTTCCTGAAGGAGGTGTCTCGTGGTATAGTTATGTTTTTAAGGGACTTGGGCAATCTTTTTTTCAATAATCACATTATATCCCGCTTAAATCCATCTTATTCATGCTTTTTTCATGACTTTTCTGTTAAAAACGCGATCAATTTTATACAATTTTGTCTTTCTTCGCAGAGCACTTCAACCCGCTTGGTAGGCAAAATCCAGCCCAGCAAGGATCTGAATAACTGGCAAGCTTTTTGCTTTAATGAAGTAGCGCCAAGCTCAGACAGTATGGCTGTTCACCGCCGAAGCTATTGGCAACACCACGTATTATACCCAATTTGACCTCCCTTTGGAGCAACAAGGAGAAAGGTATGACCAGAGATGATATCCTCCAAATCATTAAAGAGAAGAATATCAATTTCTTCCGTCTGCAGTTTGTCGATATTTTCGGATTCATGAAAAATATCGCCATTCCCCTGAGTCAGATCGAGAAGGCCCTGGATGGCAAGATCATGTT
>CAZEIT010000197.1:0-4944 GCA_964512515.1 uncultured Desulfobulbus sp. | reverse complement strand
GCCTCGTTTTCTCCGTGTGTGTACAACAAAACAGGCTTTTCCTCATCATTGATCACCTGTTCATTGATAACACACTCGCTTACCCCTTCCTCGGAAGGCAGATCGAACATGACATCCAACATACGCTCTTCCATGACCGAACGCAGGCCGCGAGCCCCGGATTTGCGTTCGATGGCCTTGCGGGCAATGGCGCGGTAGGCGCTCTCAGTGAAATGAAGCTGCACGTTTTCTAGGGCAAACAAATGCTGATACTGCTTGCTCAGGGCATTTTTCGGCTCTTTGAGGATGCGTACCAAGTCGTTTTCGCTCAGTTCCTCCAAAGGCGCAATAACCGGCAGACGGCCAACCAGTTCTGGAATAAGGCCGAATTTCAACAGGTCCTCTGGCTGGATTTCACTCAACAATTCGCTGTAGGAACGACTTTGCTGGCTGACCACATTGGCGCCAAAACCCATGGCCTTAACCCCGCTGCGTTGGCGGATGATATCCTCAAGCCCGACAAAGGCGCCGCCAACGATAAAGAGGATGTTGGTGGTATCGATACGAACCAGCTCTTCCTTGGGATGCTTACGACCACCCTGTTTGGAAACTGAGGCCACCGTGCCTTCGATAATCTTCAAAAGGGCCTGTTGCACACCCTCGCCAGACACATCACGGGTAATGGAGGCCGAGTCGGATTTGCGGGCGATTTTGTCGATCTCGTCAATATAGATGATGCCACGCTGCGCCTTATCTACATCGTAATCCACACTCAAGAGCAGGCTGGAAAGGATGCTTTCTACGTCTTCCCCTACATACCCCGCCTCGGTGAGCATGGTGGCATCGGCAATGGTGAAGGGAACATTGAGCAGGCGGGCCAGGGTTTGTGCAAGCAGGGTCTTGCCGCTGCCCGTGGGCCCGATGAGCACTACGTTTGATTTTTGCAGTTCTACCCCGTTTTCTGCATCAATCGGGGCATTGATCCGTTTGTAGTGGTTGTAGACAGCCACCGACAGGACCCGCTTGGCACGATCCTGGCCAATGACATAGTTGTCCAGGTGGGCTTTGATCTCCCTGGGCGTGTAAAAAAAGTCTTCTTCTGCGCTGGCGCTCCCCGTCATCTGCTCATCAAGCCCGTCATTGATGATGACGTTACATGCGCCCACGCAGTTATCACAAATATAGACCATGGGGCCAGCATGAGTATCCGGCCCAGAAATCAGGTGCTCAACCTCAGTTGCTTTTTTGCCGCAAAAGGAACAAACCTGCGCCTTGTTGAGTTCCTTGGTACCGCTATCCTTCACGCTTTTTTCTCTCCTTCTGCCTTTTCGCGGCTGCTGAGCACCTTATCAATAATGCCGTATTCACAGGCCTGCGCCGGGCTCATGAAGTTATCGCGCTCAGTGTCGCCCTGCACCTTTTTCAGGGTTTTACCGGTATGTCTGGCCAGTATCTTGTTCAAATCTTCGCGCATGCGCAGAATCTCGCGGGCATGGATATCGATATCTGTAGCCTGCCCCTGAAAACCGCCCATAGGCTGATGGATCATAATGCGGGCATTGGGCAGGGCGTAGCGTTTGCCCTTGGCTCCACTGGCAAGGAGCAGTGCACCCATGGAAGCGGCCTGACCCATGCACAGCGTGGCTACATCACAGTGAATGTACTGCATAGTGTCATAGATGGCCATACCAGCGGTTACTGAACCGCCGGGCGAGTTGATATAAAAGGTAATATCCTTGTCCGGATCATCTGCTTCAAGAAAAAGCAGTTGGGCCACAATCAGGCTGGCAACATCATCAGTCACCTGTGTGCCGAGAAAGACTATGCGCTCCCTGAGCAGGCGCGAATAGATATCAAAGGCGCGCTCGCCCCGGGGGCTCTGTTCCACTACCATGGGGACTAAATTCATACTAACCTCGCTACCACCCTCGCCTTATGGGCAAGGGTATTGTGCCAAAATTTATTCTGTCGGCTTTTCTTCTGCTTCCTGAACCGGCTCCGCGACCTTGTCGACGATGATCGTCTGCTCCCGAAGGAAATTCAGTACCTTCTCGTTGTGCAGCTCGTTCATGAAGGGCAGCAACTCTTCCCGGCGGCTGAAATAGCCTTTCACTTCCTCAACCGTCATGCGGTACTGACCGGCGATTCGCTGATAGCCGCGCTCGATGTCTTCGTCCGCGAGCTTGATTTCTTCCACCTCAGCGATCTTCTTCATGAGAAAATCACCCTTGACCCGCTTTTCGGCGATTTCCCGGTTGACATCAACCAACTCCTTAAGATCAATACCAGCTGATTCAAAGCTCAGACCGCTGCGTTTGAGGTTCTCTTCGGTCTGTTTGAGCATCTCCTGGATTTCGTAGTTGACCAGCCGCTTGGGCACTTCAAAAGGGGTCAGCTCTATGAGCCGCAGTACGATTTTATCGTCCAGATCACCCTGGCGGGCTGTTTCCCGAGCCTTGGTCATATCGCCGCGGATGGCGCTTTTCAGGTCGTCCAGGCTGTTGTAGCCTGCGTCCACATCCTTGGCCAACTCATCATCCAGCTCTGGCTTGACCCGTACCTTCACCTCTTTTACATCCACCTTGAACTCAACTTTTTTGCCAGCCAGCACCGGGTTAGGGTAATCGGCTGGAAAATCAATTTCATAGAGGGTTTTGTCGCCCTGGTGCAGGCCAACCAGCTTCTTTTCAAAATCCTCGCCCAGCCGGTTGGTGCCCATGTCAATGAGGTAATTTTCATTATGCACCTCTTTCATGGCCTTGCCTTCATGGAAGCCCTGGAAATCTACGGTGACCAGATCATCCATGGCAATGGCATGGCCCTCGGGCGCAGTCTGAATGGCGGCCTGCTGCCGTTGAATCCGCTGCAATTCAAGGTCTATCTCCTCATCGCCCACGGAAAGCGGCGGCAACTCGATTTCCAGACCCTTGTACTGGTTCAGCTCGAATTCTGGCTTGATATCTATCATGGCCACGTAGGAAAAGCCGCCTTCCTCGGTAAAACGGTGCTCGGCTATCTCCGGATGCACAACCGGTTCAATCTTTTCCTGCTCTATCGCGCTGAAGTAGCTGTCCTGCACCAGCTGTTCGCCAACCTCTGCCTCGATCTGCTCCTTGAAATTTTTCTCCAATACGGTACGCGGCACTTTACCCCGCCGGAAACCCTTGAGGGTAATTTCTTTGTTCGCCTTGGCATAGGCCTTGTCCAGGGCTGGCTTGACCGTTTCATGAGGCAGGGTGATGGTCAGTTTGCGGGTGAGGTCGGAAAGCTGTTCAACGGCGATATCCATGGAAAATAATCCTTACTATGGCTGGTTGCAGACCGCTTGGCGGCGCAGATTTATGGGATGATGGCTATTTGCAAGGCCCGTGATGCGAAAATATCCTGGTGCGAGAGGGGGGACTTGAACCCCCAAGGTGTGAACCGCCAGATCCTAAGTCTGGTGCGTTTGCCAATTTCGCCACTCTCGCGTAAATTTTGTATTAATAATCAGTACCGGGCCTCACGTCAAGCAATGACGAGAGAAAGCAGCAATGCCTGCCCGTGGCCCAGGAAGTAATTACGAGCGGATTGCAGAACCTTACCGGTTTCATATCTGCACTTTCCCGGCAAGGTCCTGCTGTTCACCCCAGCGGATACATGCAAGAGCCAGCAGAGTGAGCGTTAGATTGGCAGCGGCAATCAGGTGAAAAGCCATGCTCAGGCCCCAGTGATCGGAACTTGCGCCGGCAAAAAGAGCGCCTACAAAGACTCCTGCGCTCATGGCCAGGTTGAATACGCCCATCATCGGCCCATGGCCAAAATGGTTTCTCCCCTCTTCCGAGGCATACGCTCCCAAGACCGGCCAGAGTACGGCTTCGCTGCATCCGAGAAACAGGTAGGCCAGGAGCATGGTTTCAAAACTTTCCATGGATGGAATCAGGTACAGGGCCATGCTGGTGCAGACCGTGCCGATGAGGAGCAGTATTTTTTTGTCGACCCGGTCGGCAAGACGACCAAATGGAATTTGCAGCACCCCATTGACCAAAGTTCTGCAGGCCATGACAATCCCCATGTGGGTGGAGGTGTTGTCTGGCCATGGGGCCATAATCATGGGCAGAAAGGCCATGGCGGGCACAATCATAAGCACACTGGCAAAACGGGCCAAAAGGATGCCGAAACTGCGCCTCCGCTGCAGCATGTGGCCCATGTTTCTGATAATGCCAGTGGTTCTTGTCTTTGCTGCGGCTTGCGATGGTGGCAGCAATACCAGAACCAGGAGCAGCGCACCCAGGGAAAGTATGGCCATAACGTAAAAAACCGGACCAAGGCCCATGCGATCTGCAATGACGCCGCCAATGACCGGGCCAAAACCAATGCCGCAGAACAGGGAAGCATTCATCATGCCCATATACTTGCCTTCCTGGCCGACCGGGGCTAAGGCGCTGGTGTAGGCCATGGCCACCGGCACAATCATGGCCGCACCCATCCCTTGGAGAATACGGATGTAGACCAGATGCACCACGGATTGGGCCAAGGGAACCAGGAGGCCAACCATGCCATAAATAATCAAGCCCACAACGATGAATCGCTTGCGGCCGTGCCGGTCAGACCGATCCCCAACCACTGGTTGCAACAATCCCCTACTGAGCGAAAAGGCGGCTGTAATCACCCCCAGGGCAAACCCGCCGGCCCCGAGTTGTACCGCAAGTTGCGGCAAAACAGGGATGATAACGCCAATACCAAGCATGGCGATAAATACCGCTGCAAAAAGAGTAGCCAGAATCTGTGTTTTCATGCTCGGTGCAAAAGGTGTGCAACAATGGCTGCACGTTCAGCAAAGCATATTGGCAAATAAAGCATCATAGAGAAAAACTTTGGTGAAATTTGGAAATAGAGAGAATGGAGAACAGAAACAAAGCCTTACCAACCCAGTAATGTCCGGTTAAGAAATTGCATGGAGACAATGGATAAAAAAGTATCGTA
>CAZEIT010000196.1:0-4948 GCA_964512515.1 uncultured Desulfobulbus sp. | reverse complement strand
GCTCACCGCCAAAAAGGCCGTAGCGCAGCGACAGCCCGTTGGGGTTGATGCCCATCTCCATCATGGTGTCGGCCAGAATCAGGGCATAGGAGGGAGTGCTTACCAGGGCTGTGCTTTTGAAGTCCTGCATGATCTGGATTTGGCGCTTGGTGTTGCCCGAAGAAATGGGAATCACCGAGGTGCCAATGAGTTCTGCGCCGTAGTGCAGGCCAAAACCGCCGGTGAAGAGGCCGTAGCCAAAGGCAATCTGGATGACATCATTGGTGCCCACGCCCGCTGCGGTGATGATGCGCGCCACCAGGTTTGACCAGGTGTTAATATCGTTTTTGGTATAGCCCACCACCGTGGCCTGGCCGGTGGTGCCGGAGGAAGAATGTACCCGCACCACGTCGCGCAGTGGCACGGCAAAGAGACCATAGGGGTAGTTGTCGCGCAGATCCTGCTTGATGGTGAAGGGCAGGCGGCGCAGATCATCCAGGGAGCGGATGTCATCGTGGTTAAAGCGCAGCTCCGCAAATTTTTTCCTGTAAAAGGGAACATGGCTGCCCACCCGGTACAGGGTTGATTGCAGCCGCTCCAGTTGGAGCTGCTTGAGTTCATCTTCCTGAATGGTTTCCTTGTCCGGTTCCCAGAGCATAGCAGTTGAATTGTTGTAAAGGTTTGTAAAATGGCGGGCAAAGCACGCTACAGCCAGAACTCAGCCAATCTGTTCCCTGCCCAGGTAGGCACGCTGGACATCGTTATTGGCAAGCAGTTCCGCCGCCTTGCCCTGAACAATGATCTTGCCGGTCTCCAGCACATAGCCGCGATCCGCAATCTCCAAGGCGGCTTTGGCGTTCTGCTCAATGAGGAGCACGGTGTTGCCTTCGGCGCGCAACTGGGCGATGATGGCAAAAATCTCCCGTACAATAAGGGGAGCCAGTCCAGTGGATGGTTCGTCCATCACCACCAGGCGGGGGTTGGCCATAAGCGCCCGCGCCATGGCGAGCATCTGCTGTTCGCCACCGGAGAGTGTGCCCGCAAGTTGGCCAGCCCGCGTCTGCAAAACAGGAAAACGCGCATACTGGCGCTCCATCTGCTCCTTAAGGGCGGCCTTGCCACGGCTCCTGCGCAGGATGGTGCCGCCAAGCAGGAGATTGTCTTCCACTGTCATGGAGGAAAAGACCTGGCGGCCTTCCGGCACCAGCACACAGCCCAGACCTGCCATGGCCTCGGCAGGGGTACGGGTAATGTCTGCACCGGCAAAGAGCAACTCGCCCTGCCAGGCAGGGAGCAGGCCAGCCACCACATGCACGAGCGTGGTCTTGCCCGCGCCATTGGCGCCAATAATGGCCACGATTTCTCCTGGCCGCACATGCAGGGAGATATTCTTCAGCACCCGCAGCCGGCCATAACCACTATCCAGGTTACGCACAGTCAGCATGAGGGCAGGTTCCAGCAGTAAAAGGCAAAGGCGGTTTTCGCGCTGCTATCTGGCTGGTTCATACTCTTCCCCCAGGTAGACGGCAATAACTTCTGGATTGCGCTGGATGCGGACAGGGATGTCATCCGCCAACTTGCGCCCTGAGCTGAGCACCACGATTTCATCGCAGATGTCCATGACAAGAGACATATCATGCTCCACCAGAAGTACGGTGATGCCGCGCTCCTGGATGCTCTTGATCTGGCGGCCCAGTTCCGCGGTTTCGTAGATGTTCAAACCGGCGGCTGGTTCATCCAAAAGCAGCAGACGCGGCTCGGCGGCAAGGGCTCGCGCCAGTTCCACCGCCCGTTGCTGGCCAAAGGCGAGCAAGTCGGCCTGGCTGTGGGCCAAATCGGCAATGCCCAGGAAATCGAGGCAGGCCATGCTTTTTTCACGGATGACTGCTTCTTCGCGCCGGTGTTTGGGCAGAGGCAACAGGCCCGCCACAAATCCGGCCCGGCCCCTGGTATGCGCCCCGACCATGACGCATTCCAAGACATTCATGCCAGCAAAGAGCTTGATGTTCTGAAAGGTGCGGGCAATGCCCAGGGCCGCGGTTTGATATGGTTTCAACCCCTGGATTTCCTGGCCGCCAAAGTGGATGATCCCGCCAGAGAGTGGGGTATTGCAGGCAATGAGGTTAAAGAGCGTGCTTTTGCCTGCGCCATTGGGGCCGATCACCCCCTTGATGGACCCGGCCTCTACCGTGAAGCTGACCTCATCCACGGCACGCAGACCACCAAAATGTTTGTTTACCTGGTGCAGTTCCAGCATGGGCTCAGGCATGGCTACAGTCCTAGGCGCGCCTGGGCGGGATGAGCCGCCGCCAGGGAATGCGGCTGCTGATTTGGGCCAGGCCGCCGGGTGCAAAGAGCATCACCGCCAGAAGTATCAGGCCGAAAACAGCATCATCGTAGCTGCCGAAAACACCGCGCAGGGAAAGAAAGGACAGGCCCACGCCCATGAACAGCGCCCCCCAGAGGCTGGTCATGCCGCCGACGGCCACCAGGGCCACATAGCGCACCGACTTCATCACCGTGGCCTCGGCCGGACCGATGCCGCCATTGAAATGGGTCAGCAGCACCCCTGCCAGGGCAGCATAAACCGCGCTGAGCACAAAAACCTGCAGCTTGGCGCGGCTGGTGTGCACGCCACAGGCCTCGGCCGCCTCTTCAGAACCGTGCAGGGCGCGCAGGGCGCGGCCCGAGCGGGAGCGAGTCATCAGGTTGAGGAGCAGGACAAGACCAAGCAGGAGAACTATCCAGGCAATGTAGTAGTTAAAGATGCGCTGATCGCTGTCGCCGCTGATCATCAGGGCTGTCTCGCCAAGAACGCCGGCCGGCAGCAGAACAAAGCCGGGCACCTCGGAGATGCCATCCGCCTCGCCCAGAATGGGCAAGGCCAGCACCACCCGGTAGATGATGGTGCCAAAGCCAAGGGTGGCCATAGCCAGGTAGTGTCCGCGCAATTTCAGCACCGGCACCCCTACCACAAAGGCTACCGCTGCGGCTGCGGCCATGGCGATCAGGGCGGCTGCCCAGGGTACAAAGGTGAGGAGCGTCTCGCCGTAGAGGTTCTCCCAGTTAAAGAGCAGACCCAGACGTGCAAGCAGGCTAACCACTGGGCTTGTGGCCAGGGGTTGCAGATTGAAGGTGGTGAGCAGGGCGCAGAGATAGCCGCCAATGGCAAAGAAGCCGGCATGGCCAATGGAAATCTGCCCGGCATAGCCCATGAGTGCACAAAGCCCGATCACCAGCAGGGCGTAGTAAACAGACATGGTCAACTGGGTAAGGAAGTATTCCGTTCCCGTGATCGTGGTGAGCAACTGGATCAGTACCACGCCTGTAATGAGCGCAGCCAGGCGTGCGCGTGTCTGGCCCGGCATCAGAAAGCCTTGAGCCGGGCTGCTTCGGAGGAACCGAAGAGGCCGTGCGGTTTGATGAAAAGGATGAGCAACAGCAGACTGACCGAGACTGCATCCTGAAAGGCGAGGGGCACCAGGGTAATGGAAAAAGCCTCCAGTATGCCCAAAAGCAGGCCAGCTGCCACAGCAGCCATGGAGTTGCCCAACCCGCCGATAATGGCGGCGGTAAAGCCTTTTAAGGCCAGGGCTGCGCCGGAATCGTACTGGGTGTAGGTAATGGGTGAGATCATGCAGCCTGCCAGTGCACCCATGCCCGCGCTGAGGACAAAGGACAGGGTCACCATGTTGCGGGCCTTAACGCCGCAGAGCAGGGCTGCGGTACGGTTGACTGCGCAGGCTCGCATCTCGCGGCCAAGCGGGCTGCGGTTGAAAAAAAGCTGCAATCCCAGCACCATCAAAGCACAGGCGAGCAGCACCCACGCCACCTGGGGCGAGAGCCGCACCGGGCCAAAAGTCCAGGCCGTGATGGCATCGCCGTAGAAATAGGGCAGGCTGTGGATGCCTTCTCCCCAGAGGTGCAGCGCCGCTTCCCTGAGCAGAATGGAGACGCCAATGGTGATGATGAGCATCTGCAGGATGCCGGGCTCTCGCAGCCAGCGGATACAGCACAGTTCCATGAGCGCGCCGATGAGCATGGTCACGGCCACGGCAGCGACAATGGCCCAGAAGAGCGGTAGCCATTGGGCAAAGGTAATGGCAATCATGCCGCCCAGCATCACGAACTCGCCCTGGGCAAAATTGATGATACCGGTGCTGTTGTAGATAATGTTGAAGCCAATGGCCACCACCGCATACACCGCACCATAGGTGATGCCCGCAACCAGATACTGGAAAAAGAGTTCAAGGCTCATGTCAGGACACGCCGAACAAGACAGAGGCGGCTGAACCAGTAAAGCCGGTGTTTGAACAGTGCAATAGGTTATTCAACTCCGGCCACAGGGCTGCACTCGCGGCAGCGCCTTCAGGCAGAGCAGATTTCATGGCTGGAGACCAGGGCAAAGCCTTTTTTCTGGAGCATGGTCATCGCGTTTACCATGTCATCGAAGCGGAAAATCATGACCGCGCTGCCGTCAGCCCGGTGGGCATAGGCATACATGTATTCCACGTTGTAGCCGCCTTCGGTCACCGCCCGCAGTACCGAAGCTAGCCCGCCCACCCGGTCTGGCACGGCCACAGCCACCACGCTGGTTTTACTTACGGTAAAACCGCCTTTTTTCAAGACAGCCTGCGCCTCTTCCACCTTGTTGACAATCAGGCGGAGGATGCCGAAATCAGCGGTATCAGCCACGGAAAGCGCGCGGATATTGATATCGTTGTCAGCCAGGATCGAAGTGATTTCGGCCAGGCGGCCCGATTTGTTTTCAAGAAAAACGGCAATCTGTTCAACCTGCATAGTGCCTCCCGGATGGTAGGTGTGGGATCAACCCGTTGGCTGTCATAGCCTTGCTTGGTTAATGAGTGCGCCGGTCAATAACCCGCTGGGCTTTGCCTTCGGAGCGCTGGATGCTGCGGGGCTCGACCAGCTTCACTTTACAGGTTACCCCCAGCATGTCTTTGATTTC
>CAZEIT010000195.1:0-4991 GCA_964512515.1 uncultured Desulfobulbus sp. | reverse complement strand
TACCTGGTCAATGGCCGCATTTCTGCCGCCTCTTTTGCCCGCTACCAGCGTTTTGCCAGTTTTTTTGCGCCCATGTTCCGCTGTTTTACCGGGCTGTGCATGCAAACCAGGGCAGATGCAGCCAATATGGCTGGGCTGGGGCTTGATCCGGCCCGCATCCATACCCTGGGCAATCTGAAGTTCGATGCCGCCGGGCCAATTGCTGGCAGTAAGGGCGGCCCTGTCAATAAAAAAGACCTGCGACAGCAATATGGCTTTGACCCAACAGCGCCCCTTCTCATCTGCGGGTCTACTCATAGCGGTGAAGAGGAGTTGCTGCTGCCGGCCTATGCAGCCCTGCTGCAACTGGTGCCGAGTTTGCAACTGCTGCTTGCTCCGCGCCAGATCGAGCGGGCAGAGAGTATTGTAGCTCTGGCCAAACAACACGGCATACACTGCCGCCGCCGCAGTCAGACCAAAGGGGGAAGCGGGCCGGTTCTTTTACTCGATACCCTGGGCGAGCTGGCTGGCTGCTATGCCATGGCAGATCTGGCCTTTATCGGCGGCTCTTTGGTGCCCTTTGGAGGCCACAACCCGGTGGAGGCCGTGGCAGTGCAGGCAGCGGTTTGTTTTGGCCCGCACATGGATGATTTCAATGAAATAGCGGCAGAGCTGGTGGCCTCTGGCGGAGCCCTGCAGATAGAACCAGCCTCGATAGAGGCGCTCAAGGCATCCCTGCAGCAGCTTGTGCAGGACAAAGCACAAAGATTTCGCCTGACCCAGGCAGCCAACACCTGGCTGGAGAGCCGCCAAGGCGTAGTGGAGCGGCACCTGGCCCTGATCACTCCCCATTTTCAGCAACAGCACCGGTAAGGGCGGCAGATGGCTCTTCAGGCTGTTCTGGCTTGGTGCCGCCATCATCTCCTGTCTTTTTTGGCCTTGGCCTTTATACTGGGGATTGTCAGCGCTCGCTGGCTCAGCCTGCAGGCAGAGGCATCTCTTGCCAACAGTTTTACGCCAGCCTCTGTTCTCCTGGTTTTTTTGTTTGGCTTCTGCCTGCTGATCTTGCTGGCCTTACTGGTGCTGAAGCCAAGGTATGGCCTAGTTTTTGCGGGCCTGCCACTTTTTTTCGTCCTCGGCCTGGTGCACGGCTGGCAGGCCCTGCAAATGCCGGCAAACCCAACCCGCGTTGCCCACCAGCTTGGGGAACGCAGCCAAGTGACACTCCATGGTCGCATCCTGGACATGGTGGAGCACGATGGCAGGCTTGCGCGCTGTACCGTTGCGGCCCAGGGCCTGCTCCGTCACGATACGCCTGAACAGGGGCAGGGTTTTCAAACGGCTTCAGGCAAAGTAGCCCTGCGGCTGCGGGGCCAATTGCCGCAAGATCTCCAGGCCGGTACAGCAGTATTGGCCTTGGGCTGGGCAGAACGGGCCAAAAACCGACCAGAGCGTGGCCCTGCCGATCCGGCCCTGCTCTCCGCTGCCAGAGGCATTGACGCCACCCTGTGGTTGCAATCAGCAGATAGCCTCATCATCCTGCACGAACCCAAGCCCAAGCTCGGTCAGCGCCTGCGCTTTGCGCCTGAACAGTTTCGCCAGAAAACTGCCCGCTTTTTGCAAGGGCATCTGCGGCCAGAGCTGGCCGGGGTGTATCAGGCCCTGCTGATCGGCAGCTACCAGGGTCTTTCCGAAGAACAGTTGGAACAGTTCAAAAGCAGCGGCACCCTCCATATCCTCGCCATATCTGGGCTGCATCTAAGCCTGATCGGCGCTATGACGGCAGCGCTTTTTTACTGGCTGCTCAGGCGCTCAACCTGGGTGCTTACGCACAGTCATGCGCCAACCCTGGCCCTGGTGCTGACCGCACCCGTTTTGTTTGTGTACGCCTCTTTGGCCGGGCTCAATATTCCGGTGCTGCGGGCTCTGGTGTCGGCGCTTCTGGTACTGTTTGCCGTGGCCCTGCGCCGCCGGCGGGTGCACATCCATCTGCTTGCCGGGGCAGCATTGCTGGTTTTGGCTCTGCACCCGCTGTCCCTGTTCACTGCTTCCTTCCAGCTTTCCTTCAGCGCGGTGGCTGCCATTATTTTGATGGTTCCCCGGCTGCCCCTATTCAAGCTTAAGGCCACATCCAGCCGCCGCAGCCGGGCAGTGGCAGTAGTGATGTCGCTTATGCTGGTGTCGGTAGCGGCAAGCATCGGTACCTTGCCCTTCATGCTCTACCACTTTAACCGGGTATCGCTGATCGGGCCGATAATGAACCTGGTGCTGGAGCCGCTACTCTGTCTCTGGGCCCTGCCTTTGGGGCTCATTGCCATGGTGCTGCTGCCGGTAGTGCCCCAACTGGCCTCAGCCCTGCTGCAAGCAGGCAGCCTGACTATTAAATGGACCCTGACCCTGCTTAAGCTCACTGCCCACATACCCTTTGCCAGCCTGTGGACGATTACGCCGCATCCTGCTGAAATGCTGCTCTTTATTCTGATTGTCATTCTTTGCCTGCAAAACTGGCCGGGGCGGATGTATTGGCGTTTGGCCGCGGCCTGCCTGAGTGTGGCGCTGGTGCTCTTGTTTACGGCTTCGCTCTGGCTGCGCCGGGATAATGCTGAGCTGCGCGTTAGTTTTATTGATGTAGGGCAGGGAGCGGCCACCCTGGTTGAGCTGCCCGGAGGCAGACGGGTGCTGATCGATGCGGGCGGTTATCATCTGGACGGTTACGATGTGGGCGCACGCCAGGTTGCGCCCTATCTCTGGCAACGCCGTATCTGGCGCATCGATAGTGTCCTTATCAGCCATGCCGATGCCGACCACTACAGCGGTATGCCCTTTATACTGCGCCATTTTCATGCCAAAAAACTTTTTATCAATACAGATCCGGGCAAGGATAGCGCCTATCTGAACCTGCTTGAGCAGGCGCGGCAGCAGGGAATTCAAATACAGCCGGTGGAGGGGAGAGCGGTTGTGCTTGAACAACCAGGCCGGGTTCTGGAATGCTACGGCGTTAAGTCTGAAGAAAAAACCGCTGTTTTTACCGGCAATGATCGCAGCCTGCTGGTGCGGCTCGCCTTTGGCCGCAGGGTTTTGCTTTTTCCGGCCGATATTGCGGCCCGTCGCGAGCAGTTTTTATTGGAAAACCCACCCGAAGAAGGGCTGCGTGCCGACCTCCTTCTTGCCGGGCATCACGGCAGTATTGGCTCCACCAGCCCGGCCTTTCTGGACGCCGTGTCACCCAGGGTGATTGTAGTTTCTGCAGGCGCATCCCGGCGAGGGATCCATCCTGCAGATGCGCACCTGCGCCTTTGGCAGAAAAAGGGCATTCCTGTTTTTTCTACGGCAACAAGCGGCACTATCGAGGCCCGCACTAATGGCGAGGAACTATGTTTACGGGTGGGAAGAAAAGAGCAGTGTTTTGATTGAACCTTTCTTGTCCGGCATGCGCCTAGGGCTGCGCTGTGGTATAGAGTTTGTGCGTTTTATTGACGCGCGTATTCACTTCAAAAATGAGATTCAGTGGACGATAATCGTATCCTCAAGGTCAGCGAGCTGACCGCCAATATCCGCACTTTGCTTGAAGGTTGTTACCCCTTTGTCCGCGTGGCGGGCGAGATTTCCAACCTCAGCCAGCCAGCCTCTGGTCATCTTTATTTTACCCTCAAGGATAGTCATGCCCAACTGCGCGTGGTGCTCTTCAAGATGCAGCGCCGTTATCTGGCCAAGGAGCCGCGCAACGGCATGGAGGTGGTTTGCTTGGGCCGCATTTCGGTGTACGAACCGCGCGGCGAATACCAGCTCATTGCCGACACCCTGGACTTTCGCGGTGCTGGCAGCCTGCAGCAATCCTTTGAGGCGCTTAAGGCCAGGCTTGCCGCAGAAGGTCTGTTTGATCAGGCGCAGAAACGGCCACTACCCTTTCTACCCGGCCACATTACCCTGATCACTTCGCCCCAGGGTGCGGCCCTGCACGATTTTCTGCGGGTGGCGAGGCGGCGTTTTCCAGGCATCAATATTGCCATTTATCCGGTAGCGGTGCAGGGGGAGCAGGCAGCCTCCGCCATGGTTGCAGCGCTTGATCAGATCAGAAGCGAAATACAGACCGATGTGTTGGTCTTGTGTCGGGGCGGCGGTTCAACCGAAGATTTGTGGGCTTACAACGATGAAGAACTGGCCCGGGCGATCCGGCGGGGCACAGTGCCGGTGGTGAGTGCCGTGGGCCATGAGATTGATTTTACCATTGCGGATTTTGCCGCCGATCTGCGCGCGCCCACGCCCAGCGCGGCTGCGGAACTGCTCTTGCCCGAACAGTCTGCCTTGCACAAGGCCGTATCCACCTATGCAGCGCGGTTGCAACGGCAGGTAGAGCACAAACTGAACCAGGCTGACCGGCATCTGCATTTTGCCTGGCAGCGCTTGCGCGCCATGCCCCATCCTGTAGAGAGCCTGCTTTTGCGGGTAGATCAGCTCAGAAACAATTTGGAACGCGGCTTCAACAGGCAGCTTGAGGTGCAAGTGCAGCAGGTGACCCGGCTGGAGCAGCGGCTCCAGGCCTGCAGTCCAAGGCATGCCCTGACGAGGCAGGGCAATGACTTGGCACTCTTGGAAAATCGGCTGCTGCGGGCAGGCGAAAATATTTTACTTGAGAATGAACAGCGCCTGCGCCGGGCCCTTGCTGTTCTGCAGGCAGTGAGCCCCTTGGCCACCCTGAGCAGGGGCTATGCCGTTGCCCGGAAAAAGGATGCGCCACAAACCATAATCCGCAGCGCCGCCCAGGTTACACCTGGTGAGGCGCTGGAACTGCTGCTGGCTGCGGGTAGAGTGGAATGCCGGGTGGAGGCGACCTTGCCGGATGAAGAGGCGAGTATCGGTTCTATTCTGAAAGGTACCGCTTAGCGTAAAATGCCATCCACCTGGCGGTCAATGCTGGTAATGGCCAGGGTCAGGGATTCCGGGTCTTTCTTGGAGGCATCCTTCAACTGCTTACCCCATTTTTTCAGCATATCTGTATCAATCTTGCGGGT
>CAZEIT010000194.1:0-5034 GCA_964512515.1 uncultured Desulfobulbus sp. | reverse complement strand
CATCTGGTTGTGGTTGACCCTGGAGTTGGCAGCAAACGGCGGCTTCTTGCTGCAACTGGAAAGGGTCACTTTTTTGTTTGCCCAGACAACGGTATCCTTAGCTATCTCCTTGAGGAAACCTGCATTGAGAAAGCTTGTGAGATCAGTATGGATACAAACAGACTGCACCCCATTAGCCCAACCTTTCAAGGCCGAGATATTCTCGCACCAACTGCAGCACAGCTTGCCTGTGGGAAACCTCTTGACGCCATCGGCCCTGCTCTTGGCCTGGATAATCTGGTGCGGTTGGCAAAAACAGGTGCAAGCAGTGCGGCTGCGCCACTAACTCTGGAAGGACAGATTCTTTCCGTGGATCATTTCGGCAATATCCGCACCAGCTTTCATCTCCTGCGCGACAATATCGATTGCACTTACTTGTCTGGCCTTAGAATCAGGACTATAGTTGTCAACGTACAGGTAACTACCTATGCAGAAGCGCCACTTGGCACCCCTTGTTTTCTTGTTGACAGTGGAGGTTATGTAGAGATAGCGATCAATCAAGGAAATGCAGCACAAACAATTGGCTGTCGGCCAGGAGATGCGGTCTGGCTGCAGCTTAAAGTAATGAACACCCTCAATAAGGTTGAAAACAGATTATGAAACGCTCGCTTTTGTGCCTCATTGCCATTTTCTTTGTTGCTACCGGTTGCAGTCAGGTCAACATGGGTAGTTCCAGCGCTAAAACGGCAGCCACAGGCAGCGCCGGCGGCGCAACTGCCGCCAACGTGAATGCCAATTTGGAACGCTGTGTCTCACCCATGGGAACCTTGGCTGTCAATGAAGACCATACCGCCAACTGGTATTCATACCTTGGCCAACACGGTATCCAGTCGACTGTGCCGGTACTTCGCCTTCTGGCCCAGCAGAGCAACTGTTTTGTGGTGGTCGAGCGGGGCGCAGGCATGAACAGTGTCATGCGCGAACGTGAGCTGGAACAGATGGGCGAGTTGAGGAAGGACAGCAGTTTTGGCAAAGGCCAGATGGTCTCGGCTGATTATACCGTCACCCCCACCCTGATTTTTCAATCTGATAACATGGGTGGTCTTGGCGGAGCGGTTGGGGGCCTGTTTGGCTCAGTAGGCGCCATGATTGGCAGCAGCATCCAGACCAAGGGTGCGCAGAGCATGCTGGCCCTGGTCGATAATCGCTCAGGTGTTCAGGTTGCAGTAGCAGAAGGCAGCGGCAATTCCATGGATGTTGGTGGTATCATGGGGCTTTTGGGAAGTAGTGCCGGTGGCGGCCTTGGGGCTTATAAAAATACCCCTCAAGGAAAGGTTGTGGTTGCGGCCATGACTGATGCCTTCAATAACCTGGTGGTGGCGGTGAAAAATTACCGGGCGCAAGAGGCAACCGGCCCCAAGGGCATGGGTACTGGGGGTAAGCTCAAGGTGAATTAAGCCGCACTTCAAGCCGGCTTAAGCAGGCATTCCCTCTTTTTCCTTGCCACTCAGAAGCAGGTTCATCTCAATTTCAAGGAGGTTGCGCATGGCGGTCAAGGTACTGATTAAACGCAAGGTCAACGCGGATAACAGTAAAGAACTGGATGTGCTGCTGCGGCAGCTGCGGGCGTTGACACTCAACCAAAAGGGATACATCTCAGGCGAAACCTTTACCCGGCTCGACCAGGAGGGAGCCAGTCTGGTCATCAGCACCTGGCAGACCTTGAACGATTGGCGCAACTGGTGGTTCAGCGATGAGCGCAAGGTCTTGCAGGATAAAATCGATGCCCTGCTGGGGACCCCCACTGAGTTTGAAGTTTTTGAGAATGTGTAAAATCTCATAGCTGCTATTGCCTGTATGTTTACGGCTACAACCCATCTGCTGCAGTGACCATCCCTCCAGCAGATGGGCTGACTGGCAGTTCAGACTACTGTTTTTTCTTTTTTCCACTGCCCGCCGTTGCCCTTGCCGTTTCGCCTTGGCATGGCCTCTGGCTCCCGCATGCGCAGCTCCACAACACTGTCGCCACATTGCTTCCTGATGGCTTTGAGTAAGCCACGGTTGGGCCGTATCCCCATGTCACTATGGGTGGTAATATCCACTTCGCCCCGTTGTTGAAAACCTAAAGTTAGCTGAACCGGTATAGAGCCATGATGCTGAAAGAACAATTCTTTCAGTTCTGCCAGATCTTGGCGCGTGAGGCTATCTGCCCGCATCTTCACCTGCAGTTCTTCACAACAGTTCTCCAAGGTATCAGATAAGGTTCGTATTTTCTCGGCAGTCAATTTGGGTCCTCGCTCAGCCTGTTCCACCGTGGCCGTCACCACCAGAGGCTGATCACTGGTCAGAAGAGAATCGTAGCGGGCGAATGCTGCGGGGAAAACCACCAGTTCCACACTATTTTCCAGGTCTTCCAGAACCACAAAGGCCATACGGTCGCCCTTTTTGGTCTTATGCTCACGGTAAGCGGTGACCAGACCGCCCACCCGCACCACCTGGCCTTCACGCGTGGCTGCCAGAGAAGCAATATCACCGCTGGTTATCAGACCCAGTTCAACAGCAACCGATTCCAGCGGATGGCCGGTCAAATAAAAACCGGTACTTTCCTTTTCAAAGGCCAGGCGCTGCAACTCCGGCCACTTATCTACTTCAGGGGCCTCCACTTCTGCTGTTTCAGTTTCCTGCATAGAGGCAGGCCTCAGAGCAAAGAGGCTCATCTGCCCGCTGAGACGATTGCGCAAAAGTGCCTTGGCCCGTTCCATGCTCAAATCCAGCATGGCCATCAGTTGTGCCCGATGGGCATTAAGCGAATCAAAGGCACCGACCTTGATCAGACTTTCAATGACTTTACGATTTACTTTGGCAGCATCAACCCGGGTGCAGAAATCAGTCAGAGAATGATAATCGCCATTTGCCTTACGCTCCTCAATAATGGCGTCCAGAGCGGCCCCGCCCACGTTCTTGATGGCAGCAAGGCCAAAACGGATGTCGTTGCCGCTTACAGTGAAATCGCGGTAGGAAGTGTTGATGTCCGGGGGCAGTACTTCAATGTGCATCTGGCGGCATTCCTGGATGTATTTCACCACTTTATCGGTGTTATCCACATCACAGGACAAAAGCGCGGCCATAAATTGGGCAGGATAATGCGCCTTAAGGTAGGCAGTCTGGTAAGCTACCAGGGCATAGCCGGCAGAGTGAGACTTATTAAAACCGTAACCAGCAAATTTTTCCATTAAATCAAAAACATGCCCTGCCCGCTCAGCATCGATTCCCAGGCGCTCAGCACCGGCCATGAATTTCCCCCGCTCCTGCGCCATCAGCTCGGGCTTCTTCTTGCCCATGCCCCGGCGGAGGATATCAGCGTCGCCCAGGCTGTAACCAGCTAGGATGTTGGAAATCTTCATGACCTGTTCCTGGTAGACAATGACCCCGTAGGTCTCCTCCAGCACTTCCTTGATTTCCGGCAGGGGATAGTCTGCAACTCTGCGTCCGTGCTTGGTTTCGACAAAGTCATCCACCATGCCGGACTCCAGCGGCCCAGGCCGGTAGAGCGCCACCAGGGCAATTAAATCGGAAAACTGCTCGGGTTGCAGCCTTTTCACCAAGTTACGCATGCCATCGCTTTCCAGTTGAAAGATGCCAAGACAATCACCCCGAGAAAGCAGGGCATAGGTTTTGGCATCGTTCATGGGCAGCTTGTTGACATCAATTTTACGGCCCTGATCCGCCTCAATGCTTTTCAAGGCCTTGTCAATCATGGTCAGGGTTTTGAGGCCGAGAAAGTCAAATTTAATCAACCCCACCTTCTCCACGTAGTTCATGGCATATTGGGTGAGGATTTCCTTACCGGAGCCCTCCTTATCCGACTTCACGCAGACCGGCAAATATTCCACCATGGGCTTCGGTGAAATAACAACTCCCGCTGCATGGATGGACTTGTGGCGTGACAGACCTTCCAGGCGCATGGATACGTTGATCAACTCCTGAATGCGTGCATCCTGCATAGCGCTACGCAAACGAGGCTCCTGCTCCAGAGCATCTTTCAAGGTCGTGCCCAGTTTGTCCGGCACAAGCTTGGCAATCTTGTCGACCTCCGGCAGTGGAATATCAAGGGCCCGGCCCACATCACGCACCACGGCCCTGGCTTTCATGGAGCCATAAGTCACGATCTGGGCAACATAGTCGTCACCGCCGTAGCGCTTACGCACATAGTCTAAGACCTCATCGCGCCTGTCCCGGCAGAAATCCACGTCAAAATCAGGCATGGATTTTCGTTCAACATTCAAAAACCGTTCAAAAATAAGGCCATAAGGTATGGGATCAATGTCGGTAATTCCCATGCAGTAAGCTGCCAGGCTTCCTGCGCCGGAACCACGGCCCGGGCCAACCGGAATATCCCTGGCCTTGGCCCAGTTGATAAAGTCGGCCACAATGAGGAAATAACCGGAAAAACCCATTTTCTGGATTACGTCAATCTCTATGTTGAGCCGGTCGCGGTAGCCTTGCTCCCGCTCCGGGCTTACTTGCTCCATTGTGGCAAGATCAGCCAGCCGCTTTTCGAGGCCATGCAGACAGGCCTCGGCAAAATCTCCCTCCAGCGAGTGTCCCTCCTCCACCGGATAGGCTGGAAAATAGTGTTGATCAAAGGAAAGCTCAAGATTACAGCGTTCAGCAATCTCGCAGGAGTTTGCCACCGCCTGCGTGCAGTAGCTAAAATCCTGAGCCATTTCCTCGCCGGATTTCACGTAGAGTTTATCGGTCGGGAATCGAAAACAGTTGGGATCAGTAACGGTTTTGCCCGACTGAATAGCCAGCAGCACGGCATGCGCGTGCGCATCCGAAGCGCGCAGATAATGGCAGTCATTCGTGGCAACCAGGTCAATGTCCAGTTCATCGGCAAGCGTCATCAGGCCCTGGTTGGCCACTGTCTGCTCCGGGATACCGTTTTCCTGGATTTCCAGATAAAAACGGTCGCCCAAAACCTGCCTCACCTTTTTGGCCAGTTTACGTGCGCCGCCCATATCGCCGTGGGTGCAGCGCCAGGCCAGTTCTCCC
>CAZEIT010000193.1:260-5035 GCA_964512515.1 uncultured Desulfobulbus sp. | reverse complement strand
CACCACACAAGGCGTGGTTAAAAACTTCAGCAGAAGTCTGGTAGCCTAAATTTTGCAGGGTCGGTTATTCAGCCGTTCTACTGCTTGAACGGCCTCTTTCCCGTAATCTTGTGAAAGTTGGTTTCTCTTGGGAAATACTGCCATAACAGGGCATTGTCGTTCTCGGCCACACCACACTGCCAGGCGAATTGGCCGCACAAAAATATGTATTCCATGCCTGTTGCCGACTCCAACTTTTTAAAGCGGGCCATTTTCGAACCGTTATCAAGCATAAAAGCCGCTTTCTCTTGCTGAGCAAGGTGAGTGTGGCTGTAAAATCAATCCACGACAACTTTATCTTGGGCATGCAGGCCGAGCCACGCAATCTCTGCGACAGAACCACTCCTTGGCCGGTGCGCTTGAGCAGATGCAAGGACTCACGGGGCAGGCGTTCAAGCGGAGTTTTGTCGATCGTGGCTACAAGCTGAAAATACCGCGTGCGCTGACCAGTGGTAGCAAGCGGGGTCTGACGCTGCAGATGAAAAAGGAGCTGAAACGGCCTAACGCGATCAAGTCGGTGATTGACCACATAAAGACAGACGGTAAACTTGGATGCAATCACCTTTTGGGCACTTTGGGTAGCAAGATCTATGCCCTCTTGTGCGGAGCTGGGCACAACATCCGGCTAGTCCTCAGGAAACTGGGGGAGCTGTTGCTTTTTTTGTAGGTGGAAATGCTTGCAGGGCTTTTTGAAGGCTGGAATTGGCTTTTGCGACTGAATGGCTGTCCAGAATGCCTCCAAACAGATGGTGGCTTGGTGCAAGCCGAAAACTAAAAAGTGCATTTTTCAAGGACGACTCGTTAAAAAAGCAACCGCAGGCTTTGTGCAGCTTTCACCCAGCGCAAAAAGTGCCAGCCAGACTGCGCAAAATATCTATATAGCCAGGAAATGGATTGTTCCCACGCTGGAGCCTGGGAACAATCCAGCCGTTTTTCAGGGACGACTATCTCCACAGCCAACAAGGTTGAGGCAACAAAGGAAATGCCACACAGACCTATATAGTGGTATGTCCTGCAAGGCTTTGCTAGAGCCGGCACAGACAGCGCTTTGAAATGGAAATTCCATAACTGGGCGTTTCAGCCAAGGGGAATCACCCAATATACTTCAGCGCCAGGCCCAGCATGCGTCGTACCGGTTCGGCAGCACCCCAGAGCAGTTGGTCACCCACGGAAAAGGCGCTCACATATTCTGGACCCAAAAGCATCTTACGCACCCGGCCCACGGGGATATCCAGGGTGCCAGTAACCCGGGCCGGGCTCAGTTCGGCCAGGGTTGCCTCTTTGTTGTTCTCCACCAGATACACCCAGTCATTGTGCCCGACAATGGCCGCCTCGATTTCAGCCACCGGTACATCCCGCTTCAGCTTGATGGTAAAAGCCTGACTGTGGCAACGCATCGCGCCGATGCGCACGCAACAGCCATCAACCGGGATGAAGTTGCCCGCACTTTCGCTGTTGCCCAAGATTTTGTTGGTTTCCGCCCCCCCTTTCCACTCCTCGCGGGTCTGACCGTTCTCCACGGCGCGGTCAATCCAGGGAATCAGGCTGCCGGCCAGGGGCGCGCCAAAATTGGCCGCAGGAAAACTCTTCTCCCGCATAGCGCTAATCACCTGCCGATCCAGTTCAAGGATATTGGTGGCCGGGTTGGCCAAAAGATCGGCCGAAGCGCCGGCAATGGCCGCCATCTGCACAATCAGTTCGCGCATGTTTTTCGCGCCCGCGCCTGATGCGGCCTGATAGGTCTGGCTGCTGATCCACTCCACCCAGCCCTTTTGAAAAAGTCCGCCCAGTGCCATCAGCATAAGCGATACCGTACAGTTGCCGCCGATATAGTCCTTCACCCCGGCTTTCAGAGCCGCGTCGATCACCCTTCGGTTGACCGGGTCCAACACGATGACCGCGTCCTCGTTCATGCGCAGGGTGGAGGCGGCATCAATCCAGTAGCCCTGCCAGCCCATCTGCCTGAGCTGCGGGTGCATCTCCTGGGTGTAGTCGCCGCCCTGGCAGGTAAGGATGATATCTGCCTCGGCAAGCAGCTTGGCGTTTTTGCCGTCCTTCAGTTCATAAACCGTGCCGTCTATTTTCGGCCCGGCCTGGCCCACCTGTGAGGTGGAAAAAAAACTGGCTGAAAAATTTTTGAAATCATCTTCCTGACGCAGGCGCTCCATCAGCACCGAGCCGACCATGCCGCGCCAGCCTACAATCGCCACCTTACGCATTGTTATTCTCCATTTCCTTGCTACGAGTTGGCTGGTTTCAAGCCGGGGACGGCCAAAAACCAAGATACTGCCTCAGCTCCGCGGCAATGAGCGGAGCCACCGAAAAAACCTGTAGGAGGGCATCGCTCTGCCTGCCCGGATAGGTATCTGTACCGATAATGCGGCGGATACCCTTGGCGATGAAAGCCTGCCTGGCACCGCCTGCCAGCACCAGGTGGGTAGCCATGACAAAGGCCTCGGCTGCCCCGGCCTCAAGGCAGCGGTCAACGGTTTGCAACATGGAGCCGCCGGTGCGGATCATGTCGTCGCAGATGATCGCGGTACGGCCGGCCAGCACGCTGGAAAGCTGGCCAACAATAGTCTTGTCCTGGCCGTAGCGGTCCTTGTTGGCTGCCGTGTGCGGGCAGTCCAAAAGACCGGCCAGCCGTCCTACCCGCTTGGAAAAGCCGTAATCCGGCGAAACCAGGACCAGGTCTTTGCATTGCATCTGCCGGATTTGCTCCGCAGCCAGGCGCTCTGTCCACAAATGGCGAATGCGTACCTCACCGGTGTGCGCATGCATGACCGCCTCGGAATGCAAATCAACAAAGGCAACATAGTCGGGCCTGGCCCGGAAGATCTGGCGGGTACGGGTGATACCCTTGGGAATCTCGCCGGATTCCGGCTTGGCCCGCTCCATGGTGGAATAGCCCAAATAGGGGATGACTACATTCACGCTTGCCGCGTTCCAGTAGCGCGCCCCGGCAATCAGATCGAGCAACTCCTGAAAACTACCGTCATTCGGCGTGGCAGCAATGATCACCAGATCATGCCCGCTTAAGCTGCGGGGAAAGGCATGGTAGATCTCACCATCGGCAAAGACGCGAATCTGCATGTAGGTCAGGGGCAGGCCCAGGAGGGCCGCTACCTTTTCCGCCATGGCTTCGCTGGCGCGATTGCTGATAATGATCGGTTCCTTGGGCTCGCAAACGCGCATCAGGCCCTGCCCAGAGTTGCAGCCACGGCATCACCCATAACATTGGTAGCAACCGGTTTGATGCCTGGGGTAGCGATATCAAAGGTCATGATGCCCTGGGCCAAGACCTCTTCCACCGCTGCTTCAATGGCGCTCGCCGCCTCTTCCTCGGCCAGGCTGTAGCGCAGCATAAGGGCCGCAGACAAAATCTGCGCCAGCGGGTTGGCCTTGTTCTGGCCGGCAATATCCGGGGCCGAGCCGCCCGCCGGTTCAAAGAGCCCGAATTTACCGTCATTAAGACTGGCCGAGGCCAGCATGCCCATGGAACCGGTGATCATGGCAGCCTCGTCGGAGATGATGTCGCCAAACATGTTGCCGCAGAGGAGTACGTCAAACTGGTGCGGGTCGCGCACCAACTGCATGGTGGCGTTGTCGATGTAGATATGATCCAGTTCCACATCCGGATAGCCACGCCCCACCTCTTTCACCACCTCGCGCCAGAAGACCATGCTGGTGAGCACATTGGCCTTGTCCACCGAAGTCACCTTGCTGCGTCGCAGCCGTGCCGCCTCAAAGGCCATGCGGGCAATGCGCTCGATCTCGGCGCGGGTATAAACCTTGGTGTCCCAGGCGCGTTCATCTGCGCCATGGCCTTCCCGGCCCTTGGGCTGGCCAAAATAGATGCCCGAGGTCAGTTCGCGCACCACCAGAATATCAAAGCCTGCGCCCACGATATCTGGCCGCAGGGGGCAGGCCGCCACTAAAGGGGCAAAGACCTTGGCCGGGCGGAAGTTGCAGAACAAGTCAAAATGCTTGCGCAGGGGCAAAAGAGCGGCCCGCTCCGGCTGTTGCACCGGGGGCAGGCTCTCCCACTTAGGGCCTCCCACCGAGCCAAAGAGAATGGCATCGGCAGCGTCGCACACCGCCAGGGTGGCCTTGGGCAGGGCTTCGCCATGCCGGTCAATGGCAATGCCGCCCACATCGGCATACGTATACTGCAGGCTGAAACCAAAGCGCCGCTGCGCTGCATCCAGAACCTTGACGGCCTCGGCCATAACCTCCGGGCCAATACCGTCTCCCGCCAGAACCGCTATTTTTTTCACTCGCTACTCCCTTGACTGTTGATTGCTGTTGATTGGGCTCATAAAAAAAACAGGCAGAAAATTTGGCGGCTACTGTACCAGATATTGAGCCGCTCTACCAGTGATGACACCAATGGTAAAACGGTACAGGCAGGGGTGCTTTCAGCCCTGGCCCTCTGCCGCAAACAGGCGCTGGCTGGTTAGACTCAGGAGGATGGCAAAGCCCACTGCAGCACAGCCCAACAGCACATTGTAATAGACCGGCGCTACCAGGGCGATGCGGATGGTGAGGGTGGAAAAGGCGTAGCCGGAGTTGCGGAAGATCATGAGGGAAGACGGGTGGAAATACTGGGACACCAGCACAATCAGGATATCGGTGAGGATGAGAACCGTGTAAAATTCATGGAAAAAATCCGCATGCTCCACCCCGCGCACGGTGTAGAGCAATGACCTCCCCCCCATCCACACAAAGGTGAGGAG
>CAZEIT010000193.1:0-250 GCA_964512515.1 uncultured Desulfobulbus sp. | reverse complement strand
AAAACGAGGGAAATGGCTTTCTTGGAGGCGACAAAACCGTAAAGATCGCGCTGTCGCCGCTCGGCCCTGCGCTGGACACGGTAGTACAGACCCAGCAGGATAAAAATAAGGAGGGCGCCAAAGCCGCTGGCCAAGATGTGGAGCACCTGGGCCTCATTGCCGCTATAGGCAAGCGGTTCCGGAAAGAAAGCCAGCTCCTTGAAAGCATTGCGCATGAAGATGAGCGCCAAAATTTCAAACTGCTTGCCCA
>CAZEIT010000192.1:1571-5039 GCA_964512515.1 uncultured Desulfobulbus sp. | reverse complement strand
TGGCAGGGCAGTTCGGCTTGGCTCAGCCAGAGCAGAACCGCACCCTCAGTTGTGATGAACTGGAAGTCTTGCGCATGCAGGTGTGCCAGGCTGCGCTGAATCAAGAGGGTCAGGGTATACATCCTGCAACACTCTGGGGCTGGAACTTTGGCTACGATTTTTCGCCCACTGGCTATAGGTTGCACGCCTCGCACCAGATGATCCACCAGCAGTATGCCCTGGTGCCAGAACAGGTGGTAAGCAGCGCGGGCGGTGTCATGCCTGCCTTTGCTTGCGGTGATCTGGTGGCGGATTGGGCCGCCCGCTACAGTAAAACGCAGGACAGTGATTTCTTTAGTGATTATCTGCGCTGTATCAGGGCCAACATCCGCACCGATGGCGGGGCAGGAGAAAGCTCGCTCATAGTCTGGCAGGATGAAAACGTACTGCTTTTTGCGCCCAAGGCCCAGGTATCCCAGTGGGAATTGAATCTGATGGCCATTGCCGATGGCCCGAACGGCCCGGTGGGCAATGTGGTAGAGGCAGATGCCAGCGTGCGTGCCTCCATTGACATGGCCATGCTCATAGCCCAGCAGGTGCTGGCAAGACTGGGCGCAACCATGGTAACTTCTATTGAGTACAGCAAGCGCCTGGGAGTGCGTAACAGCCAGCGGTTGCTCTATGCCTTTCTGCCCAAACTTCCCTGGGCCATGGGCGGTTTTACCGAGGCACAGGCGCGCTATGTGGTAGGGCACTACCCCGAAGATTTTGCTGCGGCCTGCCGTTTACAAGTTCAGGAGATACGTGCATGAAAAAAGGGTATTACGGCCAGTGGGGCGGCGCATTCATCCCCGAGGTGCTGCAGACAACCTTTGCCGAATTAAACCGGGCCTATGAGGCGGCCCGCAAGGATGCCGGCTTTTGGCAGGAATATGTGGATCTTATGGCCAATTACTCCTGCCGGCCCACCCCGCTTACCTATGCGGAGAATTTGAGCCGTCATTTCGGCGGCGCGCACATTTACATCAAGCGGGAAGACCTCAACCACACCGGCGCGCACAAGGCCAATAACGTTATGGGTCAGGGGCTTTTGGTGCGGCGCATGGGCAAAACCAGGGTGATTGCCGAAACCGGCGCGGGCCAGCACGGAATGGCTACTGCCACCATGGCGGCCCGTTTCGGCTTTGAATGCACCATCTACATGGGCGCAGAAGACGTGGCCCGGCAGCGACCCAATGTGTTCTGGATGGAGAAACTGGGCGCCAAGGTGGTGTTGGTGGAAGACGGGGCCCGCACCCTGAAAGACGCTATGAACGAGGCCTTTCGCGACTGGGTTGCCTCCATGGACAATACCCACTACGTGATTGGCACGGTGTGCGGCCCGCACCCATTTCCAGAGATGGTAGCCTGGTTTCAGTCCATCATCGGCCAGGAGGCGCGCAAACAAATTCTAACCCAGCACGGCAAGCTGCCGGCGCGGATCTATGCCTGTGTGGGCGGCGGTTCCAATGCCATGGGCATATTCCAGGGTTTTATGGACAATGCCGGGGTTGAACTGGTGGGTGTGGAGGCAGGCGGCCTGGGCGTTGCCAGCGGTCGGCACGCAGTGCGCATGATAGAGGGCTGCGGTTCCAGCCCAGGTGTGGCCCAGGGCTATAAAACGCTTTTTCTGCAAGACAGCGACGGCCAGATGCAAGACACCCATTCCATTGCCGCAGGGCTCGATTATGTGGGCATTTCGCCCATCCTGGCGCATTTGGGTGAAACTGGCCGGGTGCGTTTCTGTGCGGCTACGGATAGCGAGGTGATCGAGGCGCTTTCGCTTGCCATGCGGCTTGAGGGCATTATCCCGGCCATGGAATCGGCACATGCCTTTGTCCAAGCCTTTAAGGAGGCACCACAGCTCTCTAAGGAGGACGCCATCATCATCAACATGTCTGGCCGGGGCGATAAGGATATCTTCACCATTGCCCAGGCCTTTCAAGACCCCTCCTGGCAGGATTTTATCATCGAGCGGGCCGAGCAATACCGAAGTTTAAAGCAGGGTAGGGAGGTGGGCCAATGAATCGGCTGGAAACGGATCTGAAAGAGCGCCTGCGCCACAAACCGATCCTACTTATGACCCATCTGATTTTGGGTTACCCTTCCTTTGAGGTGAACCGCGAAGTTATCCACCACATGGCAGAGAACGGGGTGGATTGCATCGAACTGCAGATTCCCTTTTCCGAGCCCATTGCCGATGGACCGGTGATCCTCAAGGCCGGACAGGAGAGCCTGGCCCATGGTACGCGGGTGGAGGACTGCCTGCGTTTTGGCCAGGAGATGGCCAAAGCCTGGCCGCAGGCGCATTTTTTATTTATGTCGTATTACAATATCCTCTACCAATATGGGGAACGCGCCTTTTTGGAACGCTGCCGCGACATCGGTTTTTGCGGCAATATCATTGCCGATCTGCCGCCGGAAGAGGGCGCAAGCTATATTGCCACCAGCCGTGAGCTTGGGCTCTCACCCATTCCTTTTTTCGCGCCTACCTCCACCCCGGAGCGGTTGCAAGAGATGGGCACGCATGGCGAGGGTTTTGTCTACTGTGTGGCTCGCAGGGGTGTTACCGGCAAGCATACGGAAATTGATGCCAGCTTGAGCGATTACCTGGCCCGTTGCCGCCACGCCACCACCTTGCCATTGGCGGTTGGTTTTGGCATCAGCAGCCGGGCAGATGTACGCCAGCTCACCGGCAAGGCAGATATGGCGGTAATTGGCACCGCTACCATCAAACTGGTGGATGCCGAAGGCCCTGCCGCAGTTGGACCGTATATCAGGGGGCTTTTGCAGGATTGAGCCCTTGTTCGAAGCGTCTTACCACTTCAAGATAGCGTATAGTTTTAGATAATCTCAAAACAAGGGTCATGGCCTTTGCTGTGACCCTTACCGAAAATCTCAGTCTTACCAAAGCATTTTTCGCAAAGAGGAAAGTATTTTACGCCATCTTCATCCGGGTGAATTGTAGCGCTAATCTCGCGTTGAAGCATCTCGAGTTGTGCAGGGGTTAAAACTGCCTCAAATTTCGATTTCTGAGTACGTTGACCGTAATTCTTAAGAATCCTGGCCACTTTGTTCAGGCGCTTTGGATCTGCGATATCGTAAATAATGAAGTACTCGGTCATGTTCTGTTCCTGTGTGAAGACAGATAAGCTGCGCCTGCCCGTTCCTGATTGAGGCGTCAAATGATATCTGGACCGGTTTCCGATAGTGCTCGCAGGACAAACCCGTATATATTCCTACCCTGCAATTTCCCTCACATCCTTGGTTCAGGTCCTCGGTCTGAAATTGGAATAAGGTGGTCAAATAATGTGATAGTCGAGTTGTGCTACCTGGATGCCCAAACCCTGCACCTCCGCCTTGGAAGCGCACTGCCTGCAAAGGTGGTAGATGTTGAGACAATCTTCCTGTAAATTGAGGTGGTTCCGGGCAAAGCTGCGCAGGGCCAAA
>CAZEIT010000192.1:0-1561 GCA_964512515.1 uncultured Desulfobulbus sp. | reverse complement strand
TTCGTCCCGCTTTAATTCGCACTCAAACACAGATTTTTGGGTATTGATACCAAGCTCACGCAGGAATTTGTGCATTCTTCCTCTGCGCTTGTTGCGCACAATATCGTAGGCAACAATAACTTTCATCGTATCAGCAATGGTCTATATTCATTCTGGCTTCCATCCATGCATCTACGATACATTCTGGCCTGACGCACCATGGCCTCAGCATATGTAATTCGGCGGTCTTCCGGCTCATAGGTAAAATTTGTTGCCAATTTTCTTTCGAATTGGACAATTACTTTTTTCATGGCTTCTTCTCGAAGTTGTACCGGTCTGTGGCCACTGGAAACAAGCGGGGCCATGGTAAAGCGCTCTTCCATCCGTTGCACTGGGGTGTCAAAGAGTTCATTTCCTGATACTTTGGCCTGACTGCAGAGCTTTGCTTCTTCGTCCTCTTCCTGCTCTTTTGTTGCGCTTTCTTCTCGACAAAGAAAATCCTCATCTTTCTTTAGAATACGCATATTGAACAACGTAAACACCAGGCTGTCGACGATGACTGGGCGAAATTCCTCCATCAAGTCAAGAACAAGGCTATACCTGCCATAGTCAAGACTATGAAGGTGGCCAAGGTATGGATCGAGGTGGGCTTGGCGGATAGCGCTGTACACCTGATTGTATAAGAAGGTGTACAGCAGCGACAAGACAGCATTGACCGGGTCGGTCGGCGGTCGGCGCACCCGGCGCATAAAGCCCTGATCCTGGTCAAAACCTCGATTGAAGAGGGAAAAATAAATGGCGCTTCCCTGACCTTCATACCCCCTGAGCATCTCGACACTTGTTGCGCTGCCCGATTGGGAAATAATGCTTCGTAAGCGCCGTGTTTGTTCAACAAGGTGCTTGTTGTTCTGTTTCCTGTGGATGCGCATGAGTATCGTTGTCATATTGGCCAGTTTGCCTGCAACAATTGCTTTGGCAAAGACAAGGGCAAAATCTGTATCAGCTGCCCGGGCAAACTGCTGCTTCCGCAGCTCAATGTTTTTCGGTTCCATCTGGCAAAAACGACCGATATATCGTCCGTTTCTACTGAGAAAAACGGTATCGATATTGTTTTTGAACAGCACGTTACGTGCTGGCGGGGTCAAGGTGATGTTGCCACATAGAATCAGTTGGTTCATCTTGTGCACAAAAACAGTGTGGTGAATGTCTTTGCCGCAACGCACCAGCAGGTGGCCTCCCTCTTTAACTATGCTTGCACCTTGTGTAGTTACGTAAACACGCATGGTTGTAGCTCCCGATTTTTTTCGCCATGGGTGCCAGTTGCCCCCGTTTCTCTTTCCAGTTCATTTGTCCAGAAAAAAGAAGACCAGGCAAGCGGTGCAATGTTGCACCAAGGAAAGGGCTCTGCAGGTCAAGGTATAACCAGCCTTCAGCATCCTGACCGTCGCAGAGGTGACGGCATATCTTCAGCGTCGTAATCCCTTATCAAGTCAGGTCTGTTTCAATGAATGGCAACTAAGAATCAAGTGAACTGGTCGGGTTTTGTGAGACATCCTGAGGGATAAAATAAGCAATGATCTGA
>CAZEIT010000191.1:3576-5047 GCA_964512515.1 uncultured Desulfobulbus sp. | reverse complement strand
TGACAAACTGGTAAACTGGGGTCGGGCAGGCTCCATCTGGCCGGTAACCTTTGGCTTGGCCTGTTGCGCCATTGAAATGATGGATACCGGTGCTTCCACGAATGATCAGGACCGTTTTGGCATCCTGTTCCGTGCCAGCCCCAGGCAGGCCGACTGCATGGTGGTGGCCGGCACGCTTTCCAAGAAAATGGCTCCTGCGCTGCGCCGGGTCTACGATCAGATGCCCGAACCCCGCTATGTGATCGCCATGGGCAGTTGCGCCTGCAGCGGCGGTATCTTTGACACCTATGCCGTGGCCCAGGGGGTCGATCAGGTGGTGCCGGTGGATATTTATATTCCTGGCTGCCCACCCAGGCCCGAGGCCCTGTTGGAAGGCTTTCTCAAGTTAAAGCAAAAAATTATGGCTGAAGAGTTCCGATGGAGCAGCGTGCGATAGCCGAGGCCATCAAGGCCCAGTTTCCGGAAGAGGTGGTGGATGTTGTCGACCACCACGGTCAAGTGGGAGTATTGCTCCGCCCCGGGCGTATAGTGGATATCCTGCGCTGGTTGCGGGATAGCGATACGTTGCGCATGGACCATCTGCGCGCCCTCTGCGGTGTGGATAACAAGAAGCGGAAGACATCCTATCCTGAGCGCTTTGAGGTGGTGTATCAGTTGTATTCCATTTCCTTGCGCCATGAGATCCGCCTGCGCGTGTTGGTGCCGGAGGACGATGCCCATGTCGAATCAGTGGTTTCTCTGTGGCAGGGCGTGAATTGGCTGGAGCGCGAGGTGTTTGACATGTTTGGCATCCGTTTTGATAACCATCCCAATCTGAAACGGGTTCTTCTGCCGGACGACTGGGAAGGCCATCCCTTGCTCAAGGAATACCCGCTCAAGGGCAGGAAAGAATGGCAGGGACTGGTGGATCTGAAGGAGCGGGCCAAACGACTGGATCAGTATGGGTTTTATGCGCCTGCACCGGTTGCAGAACAAAAGGAGGCCAAAGCAGTTGCCGCGCCAGTGAAGACAGAGCCAAAGTCTGCTGAAGAAGCGGTATCGACAGGTCCAGCACCGGTTGGAGATGACAATAAAACCCTGCGCGAGAGAGATCAGGCATGAACGAGCCCATCAGGCAGACAGTGGAAGTGCCGGTTGCAACGGGTGAGGAGGAACGCTACCGCCTGCGCATGGGGCCGCAGCATCCCGCTACCCATGGGGTTTTGCGGGTGGATCTTGAACTGGACGGCGAGACCATTGTCCTTTGCGAGCCGCAGGTAGGCTATCTGCACCGAGGCATTGAGAAACTGGCCGAGAATCGCACCTATGCCCAAACCCTGGTGCTGACTGACCGGCTGGATTACATTGCCGCCATGTCCAACAATTGTGGCTTCTGCGTAGCGGTGGAGAAACTCCTGGCTATAAACCCACCCCTGCGTGCCCGCTATATCCGTACCATTGTCAGCGAAATGTCGCGACTGTCCTCGCATCT
>CAZEIT010000191.1:0-3566 GCA_964512515.1 uncultured Desulfobulbus sp. | reverse complement strand
CCACGCATGCCCTGGATATTGGCGCCATGACGGTCTTTCTGTACTGTTTCCGCGAGCGGGAGATTTTGCTTGAACTCTTTGAGGAACTGTGCGGAGCCCGTCTCACCTTTTCTTACACGCGTATTGGCGGCGTGCGTCAGGATGTCACTGCTTCCTTCATTGACGGTCTGCAGCGCTTTGTCGATATCTTTCCAGATAAGATCCTGGAATACGAAACACTGATCGATACCAACCGTATCTGGCTGAAGCGCACCGTTGGCGTTGGCGTGGTTTCCAGGGAAAAAGCCCTGTCGCTTGGCCTGAGCGGAGCCTGCCTGCGTGCCTCGGGTGTTGACTACGATGTGCGCAAGCATCAGCCCTACGATGCCTACGATCTGGTTGACTTTGAAGTGCCCATCGCGCAGGAAGGCGACAGTTATGCCCGTTACCGCTGCCGCATGGAGGAGATGCGCCAGTCGGTTCGTATTCTGCAGCAGTGCATTGATCAGTTGCCACCAGGCCCCATTGTCAGCGAAGACGCGCCAGATCTGCACATGTCCCAGCGCATCATTCCGTTCCGTGAGGCACGGGTCAGCAGCTACGGTACCGCCCTGATCGCCCTTTCTCACAAAACCAAGCCCACCTATCCCGCCGGCGACATCTATGTGGCCACGGAAGTACCCAAGGGAGAACTTGGCTTTTATATCATCTCCGACGGCTCACCGCGCGCCTACCGCATGCACATCCGTTCGCCGTCCTTCATCCATATCAGCGCCTTGAAAGCGCTGTCCGAGGGTGCTTTGGTAGCCGATCTCATCACCAATATCGGCAGCGTCGATGTGGTGCTGGGCGAGTCAGACCGGTAAGCGAAGGTAACGCATATGCAAATTCTTCTGCTGCTCTTGTACATAGTGATTCTTTTTACGGTGGTGATGCTGCACGTTGCCTATGCCACCTACTTTGAGCGTAAGATCATCGGCCACATGCAGGTGCGCATGGGGCCTATGGAAGTGGGCTGGCACGGGCTCCTGCAGCCTATTGCCGATGGCATCAAGAGTTTCTTCAAAGAAGATATTATTCCGGAGAATGCCGATGCCTTAGGCTTCCGCCTGGCCCCGGTGGTGAGCCTGACCGCCATGGTCGCCTCCCTGGCCGTACTGCCCTTTGCGCCTGGCTGGGTGCTTGCCGATATTGACATCGGTCTGCTCTTTATCTTTGCCATGAGCGGGCTGGCCAGCTACGGCGTTATTCTGGCAGGCTGGGCTTCCAACTCGAAATTCAGCTTCCTGGGCGGGCTTCGTTCCATGGCCCAGGTGATCAGCTACGAGATCGCCATGGGGCTGAGTCTGGTCGGGGTGATGCTGCTCTCCGGTTCGCTGAACCTGACTACCATTGTCGAGGCGCAGGGCGGCACCTTCGGCGGCATGTATATCTTTCCGCAGTTTATTGCCTTTGGCGTCTTTTTTGTGGCTATGCTGGCGGAAACTAACCGGGTACCCTTTGACCTGCCCGAGGCGGAGGCAGAGCTCGTTTCCGGCTATTCCACCGAATACAGCGGCATGCGTTATGCCATCTTTTTTATGGCGGAATATGTGGGCATGATGGTCATGTCGGCCCTGGGCACCATCTGTTTTTTTGGCGGCTGGAGCGGCCCCTTTGCCGTGCCCGTATTTCCGGCCCTGTGGTTTGTGCTCAAGATTTATGCCTTTATGTTCGTCTTTATCTGGATACGGGCGACCATGCCGCGTTACCGATATGATCAGCTCATGGAATTGGGCTGGAAATGGCTCATCCCCCTTGCCCTGGCCAATATTGTTGTAACGGCGGTGTGCAAGGCCTTGTTCTGAAGCCAGGGCGGTTTTATTTATGCAGATCCAATACAAAAAAAAGCGCAACCTGCTGCAAAACCTGTTGTTGACCGAATTAGTACAGGGCATGTGGCTGACTTTGCGCCGTTTGTTCACTAAGCCCATTACCCTGCAGTATCCCCATGAGATGCCCACGGTACGGCGTGGGTTCAGGGGGCAGCACGCCCTGGTGCGCAATCCTGAAACAGGCACGACCAAGTGCATTGGTTGCATGAAATGCGCCATGGTTTGCCCGTCCCGCTGTATCCGTATCCGCATCCACAAAGAGCCGGAGTATGGCAACCGCCGCTTTATCGACGAGTATCATATCGATGCTCTGCGTTGCGTCTACTGCGGTTATTGCGCCGAGGTCTGCCCGGTGAATGCGATTATCCTCACCGAGGTTTTTGCCTACTCCGCAAATACACGCCAGGACCTCAGTTTTGATATGCCCCAGCTGCTTGGTCACTGGGACAGCTATCTCGCCAGTCAGGGCGAATTGCTCAAGGACTATGCCAACCCCACCTGGCGGCCGCGTGGTCTGCCCGAGGGGCCCATCCCGGTCGGTAAACGTTTACCCGTAAACGACGAATGGAAAGGCAAGGATCAGGTGGTCGGCAGGCTGTGGCGTCAATCCGTTCAAGAACAGAACAGGTAGAGGCATGTTTATCCCTATATACTTCTGGTATAGCGCGTTTGTGATTGTGCTCTGCGGCATCCTGGCCATCAGCCTGCGCAATCCAGTGCACAGCGTGCTGGCGGTGCTGGTCTTGTTTTTTCACATGGCCGGGCTGTATCTGCTCCTGCAGGCCGAGTTCCTGGCTGCAGTCCAGATTATTGTCTATGCCGGCGCTATCTTAGTCCTCTACCTCTTTGTGCTTTTTCTGGTGAATTTGAAGGAAGAGCTCAAGATAAGCGCCTTTGTGCCGGGTGTCTGGCTGGGGCGTGGTGTTGCCGCAGGGCTTTTTGTCCTCCTGCTGTGGGTGCTGCCTTCCTTTACCGCTGGCATGAAGGGGAGCTGGCCCAGTGCTGCCGTTTCCCAGTCCGGTCACACCAAGGCCCTGGGTGCAGAACTCTTCACCCAGTATCTGCTGCCCTTTGAAATTGCCGGAGTCATTTTGCTGGTGGCCCTTATTGGTGGGCTGGTTCTGGCCGCCAAGGTGGCCCAGCCCGAGCGTTCCGGGCAGATTACCGACAATGCGGGGCAGACAGAGCCGCCCCGGCACACGGAGAAACAATCATGATTCCTTTGCACTGGTATATCGGTCTTGCCTGTGCGCTGTTCTGCATTGGCGTGTGCGGCTTTCTCACCCGCCGCAACTTCATCATGATGCTGCTCTCTGCTGAGCTGATGCTCAACGCGGTGAATCTCAATCTGGTGGCCATGAGCCACTATCTGGAATCTTTGCGGGGCCAGGCCTTTACCTTCTTCATCATCACCGTGGCTGCTGCCGAGGCCGCCATTGGTCTTGGGATTGCCATTGCCCTCTACCAGCACCGCCGTAGCGTTCATACGGATTCCTTCACCGATCTGAAAGGTTAGCCATGCCGATTTCGCTTTACGCCATTCCTTTCTTGCCCCTGGCAGCCTTTGTGTTGACCCTGCTTTTTGGCAAGCAGATGGGGACCAGGGCGCACTGGCTGCCCATTATCGCGGTGCTGATCTCCTTTTGCTGCTCGGTTTTGGCCTTTTTCCGGGTACAGTCGGGCGAGATTGTCAACCAGGATGTCTACACCTGG
>CAZEIT010000190.1:0-5077 GCA_964512515.1 uncultured Desulfobulbus sp. | reverse complement strand
CGCTGCCCGGCACCATGTGTTCATTGTGCTTGCCTCGCCGGTGGCAGAAATCGGCCGCGATCATGATTATGACTGGGCCATTGTTGAACCATCGTCCATGCGTTCGCTTATTCAACTGACCGGGCGTGTCTGGCGGCACCGGCCTGGTTTGACGGCATCAAGGCCAAACATCCTGATCTGGCAGTTCAACATTAAGGCTCTGATCAATGCCTATACGGGCGGACATTCTCCTGCCTTTTACTGGCCCGGTTTTGAAGACAGGGCCCACCTGCTCAGCACCCATGACTGTTCGGTTTTGTTCAGCCCGGAGCAGCTCGCCCACATCAGCGCGATCCCCCGTATTGTGCGACCAGACACGCCGGACGCGAGCAGTCGCCTGGCAGATCTGGAACATCAGGTGATGCAGGAACTGATGAACAACGATGGGCTCAATTTTGTCAATGCCTATTGGCAAAAACCAGACACTGCCAACCGCGCCAGTGCGCATTTACAGCTCATCAGCCCTTTTCGGGCCAGCCGGACAGAGGAGCAGTGGCTGCTTGCGCCGGAAGAGGGCGGCGGCTTCAATGCCTATGCTGCGGAACAGGTGCGTGAAAAAGGGCTCCAGCACAGCAGCACGCAGAATAAAATACTGCAATCATTTGACTTGCCGCACAGCAATGCCTGCCTTTCTCCGTGGCTGACTGCCGGGCTCCATGCCAGCCTGGAAAAGCTGCAGCACAGGATGCCGGAAAAAAGCATCAACTATCTTGCCTGCCGCTATGCCACGGTGCAACTGCCGCAACATCAAAACGGCTGGTATTTTCATGAATGGTTTGGATTCTGGCGGGTTGATTGAATATAATACCACATGCTGGCTTGATAGATGTGCATACAGGTAGGTGCACAACCATGGAGGATAAATGGATCACATAACACCCAATCTGGTCAAAATACGCATTACCGCGTTTTTGAAAGAGCAGTTTGATAAAAAAACCGCATCCGAGCAGAAAAAACTCGCCAAAGCCGAGGAAGACAACGATGTACAGGCGAGTTCCGATCTTCGGCATCAGCTTGCCGAAGTTGAGCAAAAATATAGCTTGGATGTCTGGATGGAGCATGCGGCCAACCGCATGGCCTCCGGGCTGAAATTTGGCACCCACCTTTCCAAAGGCATTCATCCTGATTCCAGAGGGGATAACATTTTTTTTCAACCGGATCATCCCCTGCCAGACGGTGTGATTGCTTCCCAATATATGCACCAGCCTGCCCTTGATGCGAATGGCAATGCCGCTTACTTGCCGTTGGCAACTTTTTTTGACTGGCTTGTTGACGAAGAAAAGGAAATCAGGATCCGCCATCTCATCCTTGAAAAACACCCTGCCCTTGCGGGGGTATTTGCTACAGATACGGCCCTTTCGTCTCAATACCAGGAAAGTTTTTATGCTTCGCTTACTGGTAGTACAAGTACTGCAGCTACTTCTGAAACCAACAAACAGGTTTTTTGGCCGCTGGCCTCTGATGCGGGGCTGAACGGCAATGGGTACACATGCCTTATTCCGCTTTATCCCTCAGCCTTAACCCATGCGCTGTACAGTCGGCTCAATGATATCCGTTATTCGGATGAAAACAAAAAAGCGCGTGAAAACCGCTACAAACAGACCTCCTCTTTGCAAGCTTATGTTTCCATCCCGCATCTTGCCAGTAGCAGACTGGGCGGAACCAAACCACAAAACGTGAGCCAACTGGTCAGCAAACGCGGTGGACGAAACTTGCTGCTGCCTTCGATGCCCCCGTCTTTTACTGCCGCGCGATCTTTTGCCATCAGCCCCGGGCAACAGTCCTTTTTTGATAACAGACTGACGTATCATTGCCGGTCTGCATTGCAGGAGCTTTTTGCGCTGGTGGAAGACGATACCAATACCTTTGTTGTACGCGAATCCCGCAAAATCATTATAACCAGCATGCTGGATCAGGTTCTGTGGCTGGCCGCCTCCATCCAGACTGGTAATCCGCCCGGGTGGAGCAAACAGGCTCATGCCTTGCCCTATAATGAGCGTCTCTGGCTCGATCCAGGCCGCGCAGACCAGCCAGACGAGAAAGATTTTGCCCAGGATCGCGAGCAGGATGGCTGGCGCGGCTATGTTGCCACCCGCTTTGCCAACTGGCTCAATGACTTGTTGAAAAAAGAGTTTGAGAAAATCCGTTTTGATTTTGGCGACGCCGTACAAAAAGAGTGGCGTCTGGCCATGGAGGAAATCATCAAGAAGAGCGGACGTGAAGGAAAGGAGGTGTTTTTGTGATGGAAACTGCCGGATATCTTTTGCTTAAACGAATACACATTGAAAATGCCAACGCCATTTCCAGCCCGATCACTTACGGTTTCCCTGCGATCACCGGTTTTCTGGGTGCTGTGCATGCCCTGAGCCGCAGGCTGCAATCCCTGGAATCTTCAAATAACCTGTATCTGGATGGTGTGCTCATCGCCTGCCACGATTGCCAGCCGCAGGTCTACCGGCAAACACCTTACAGCGACTACACCTTTAACCAGTCCCGTAACCCTGTTCTCAAAAGCGGCAAAACCGCAGCCATCGTTGAAGAAGGGAAATGCCACCTGACAATTACCCTGGGCATTGAAATAAAAGCAGAAAAAACAATATCCAAAGACAACGGCGCGCAATTGGCGCTGCAATTGCAAAAGATGCTGATGCAGCAGCGGCTTGCCGGTGGCAGCGTGCGGAATATCGGCAGGGGTGAATCGGCCCTGTTTTTTTTGCCCAATGATGCCGGCCAGCTTCCCAGGCATCTTGTGCCCGCCTTTATTCTGATGGATGCGAAGAGGGATTTACAGGAGTTAACAACCGGCCTGCAAAAACGGCAGCCTGAAGCCACAGCCCTGGATGCCCTTATTGATCTGACCTGTCTGCACCACGTACCAGTTGAAAAAAGTGGATCAGTTCAATGGCAAACCCGTTCCGCAAAAACCGGCCGGGGCTGGCTGGTGCCCATGTCAGTGGGGTATCAGGGTATTGCCCCTGCCTTTGCTGCCGGCGAACTGGCTAACTGCCGCAGCAACGAATACCCTGCCCAATATGTGGAGGCGGTGTACGGTTTGGGTAAATGGGTATTTCCGCACCGTATTGATGATATTACCAAAGCATTCTGGCGTTACCGCCACCAGGCAGAGAACGACTTGTATCTTGTTACCCAGGAAGAACGATAAACCACACGGAGGAATAAACATGGCGACCAAACTGAAAACAGCAAGCGTTTTGGCCTTTGAGCGCAAGCTCGATATCTCCGATGCCTTTTTCTGGCAAAAAGACAGCAAAGACGACAAGGCAAGCGCCATACCGGTGCCTATCCGGGAAAAATCAGTGCGGGGCACCATTAGCAACCGTTTGAAGAGCGCTATCGCCAGTGACCCGGTTAAACTGGATGCTGAAATAGAAAAACCTAATCTGCAAAGGGTGGACGCCGCAGCCCTGGATGACGACAAGGACACCCTGATTGTACGCTGGAGTTGCAAGGCGCTGCCCTTTGACGGTGCACCCTATGTGTGCAACGATCAAGACTATCAGGCGGCACTGGTTAAAACCGTACAGAGCTATCTCGAAACCCAGGGTGTAAAGGCGCTGGCACGCCGCTATGCCGGCAATATCGCCAGTGCCCGCTGGCTTTGGCGCAACCGCATGGGCGCGGAAGACATTACCGTGACCGTACGCAATGGTAGTGAAACCATCAGCCTTACCCAGGCAGAGCGTATCGGCCTCAATGATTTCACCCATTCAAGCCCCGAGCTGGAGCAACTGACCAAGTGGCTTGAAGCGGGTCTGAGCGGGCAGTCCTTTACCATCCTGTATATAGAGGCCCAGGTGCGAGTTGGTTATGGTCAGGAAGTATATCCCTCCCAGGAATTGATTCTGGATACCGGTAGCCGCAAGAGCAAGGTACTTTACCAGATTAACGGCAAGGCCGGGATGCACTCGCAAAAAATAGGCAATGCCATCCGCACCATTGATACCTGGTACGCTGAAGCAGGCGAAGCCCCGTTTCCCATTGCGGTTGAACCCTATGGCTCTGTTACCACGCTGGGTATGGCCTTCCGCCAGCCAAAACAGAAAAAAGATTTCTATTCCATTTTCGATGCCTGGGTACTGGATGGAAAAGTTCCAGCCCCTGCTGACCAGCATTACGCCATGGCTGTGCTCATCCGGGGCGGAGTTTTTGGTGAAAGCGGCAAGGAATAGGTTATGCAAACTCATTACTTTGATCTGGTAGCTATTCCCCAGGAAGACCAGACGCAAACCCAGGTGATAAATAGCCTGATGCAGGCCCTGCATCGCTATCTGCCACGGTATAACAATCGGGATGAAGGACACATTGGCCTGAGCTTTCCTGCCTATGGATTGGATCGCACCTTGGGTGGCACGATTCGCCTGCATGGGCTGCAGCCTGACTTGTTGGAGCTGCGAGACGAGCTGCAGCGCTTAAGCGGTTATGCCCTTATCTCGCAGGTGCAGTTGGTGCCCAATACCACAAAAGGCTATGCTAGCTTTATCCGCAGGCAGTTCAAGGGTGCAAGCGCAGTTCGCAGATTGAAGGCCCGTTATGACAAAAAGGGAGCCGGGCAATGGACAGAGCCGCTTGCTGCAGCTGTTACAGACAGGTACAGCAACCGGCAACGGCTTCCCTTTGCGCGCTTGCAAAGCGGCAGTAGTGGGCAGATTATGCGGCTTTTTATCGAAAAGCGGATCGCAACCATGCCGCAGGATGGGCAATTTACCAGCTATGGCCTGAGTAAACCCACCCCGGAAAAACCATTTGCAACGGTGCCCCTGTTTTGACGGCGGGGCCTTCCGAATACTCCCTATCTCCGAGACATGCAGGTAGGTAGGGAGGGAGGGAGTGGCCGGTGCAACTGCCAATCACTTGTGGACCCAAAAAATTGGGCTACTTTATAACATATTGATATTAATAAAATAAAAATGAGGTGCGTAAGGAAGGGTTTTTTAAGTTTTATTCTTCTGACAACTTGTTTTTACGCCACTATTTAGTTTTTTGTTCCTGTTCACTGCCGCACAGGCAGCTTAGAAAT
>CAZEIT010000189.1:0-5104 GCA_964512515.1 uncultured Desulfobulbus sp. | reverse complement strand
GCCTTTTTGCTGCCGAGCACGCCGGAGTTTGTCCGGATATCATGTGTGTGGGCAAGGCCATTACCGGCGGCTATATGACCCTGGCCGCCACCCTGACCACTATCGAAGTTGCCTCCATGCTCTCCAGCGGCAGCCCCGGCGTGTTCATGCACGGGCCCACTTTCATGGCCAATCCTTTGGCCTGCCGGGTGGGCTGCGCCGCTCTGGACGAGTTGGAACGCTGTGGCTGGCAAGGTCGCGTACGTACTATAGAGGCACAGTTGCGGCGCGAGCTGGAGCCGGCCCGCACCATGGCCGGCGTGCGCGATGTGCGTGTTTTGGGGGCTATTGGGGTAATTGAAGTGGAAAAACCGGTGGACATGGCCGCTCTGCAGCGCTTCTTTGTGGCCGAGGGTGTGTGGATTCGCCCCTTTAACCGCCTCATCTACCTGATGCCGCCATATATTATCGAGGCGGATGATCTTTCCCGGCTTACCGCAGCCCAGCTTGAGGCAGCAGAGCTGAGTGCCAGAGGCTGAGTCCAGTTCCTCCATATCAAGACAAAGCGCTGTCAGTGTCGGCTGCAGGATGTGCTCCTCGGAGTACGCTGGTGTACACCTGCGTCGCATTGCCCTTGCCTCCATTTCATATCTCTGATCTGAAATTGGCCGCATTGCCGTCAAATCCTTCCAGCTCTTACGCGCTGCATGCACAGCACCTTTACGCGCATACACTATCCCCCTGTGCCTAGCACATTTTCATTCTGCAATTGTTTTGTTCCTTTGCGCCTAAGATGCCGCTATAGTGCGTGTGCTTTCTTGTCTTCCACTCCTTTTGCACAGGTACGCCATGGCGAATCGCGATCGCGTTAATAATCTGGTTTTACTGTTCCTGGTATTTTCGGTCTCGCTGCTCTTTCTCTACATGATCCGCCAGTATCTCATGGCACTGTTCATGGCAGCCCTGTTCTCGGCCCTGCTGACCCCGACATACCGCAAGTTGTGCCTGCGTATTGGTGAGCGGGAGGTTATGGCCTCGATCATCATGATTGTGGCGGTTTTTGTCCTTATTTTGGTACCCTTGAGTATTTTGATTGGCATCGTTGTCGGTCAGGCCGTGAGTGTGAGCCAGTCGGTCACGCCCTGGATTCAGGAATTCATTAACCAGCCCTCAGAATTGAACCAGTACCTGGAGAAAATACCCTTTTACGAGTATCTGATACCCTACCGCGCCATGATCATTGAAAAGCTGGGGCAGGCAGTGGGTAATATCTCCACCTTCCTTATCAACAGCCTCTCTTCAGTAACCAAGATGACCCTGAATGCCCTAGTCGGCATTGTCATTATGTTTTATTCCATGTTCTTTCTGCTGATATCCGGTGAGGTACTGCTGCGCAAGATTCTGTATTTCCTGCCCCTACGCGACGAAGACGAACAACTGCTCTTGGACCGCTTTACCTCGGTTACCGTGGCCACCCTCAAGGGCACCATGATTATCGGCATTATTCAGGGCACTATCTGCGGCGTGGCCTTTGCTCTGGCAGGCATACAGGGAGCGGTGTTTTGGGGCACGGTCATGGCGGTTTTGTCCTTTATCCCGGCATTCGGCACTTCGATTGCCTGGGTGCCGGCTATGCTTATTTTGCTCTTACAGGGCAACTATTTCGGCGGCCTGCTCTTGCTGGCGATTTGTGGAGGTGTTGCTGGCAATATCGATAACCTGTTGCGGCCACGCCTGGTGGGCAAGGACACCCAGATGCACGATTTGTTCGTGCTTTTCAGCACCCTGGGCGGAATTAGCATGTTTGGTATTTTGGGTATTATCGTCGGCCCGATTATCGCTGCCCTGTTCATCACCCTGTGGGAGCTCTACGGCAAGGCCTTTCGTGCCTATCTCCCTGGGGTTGGGCCATTACGGCACGTTTCCGCCGACATGGAGGAGATCAATGCGGCCAACAAGGCTGCAGCCGGTATTCTCAGTAAGGAAGACGGGCTTGAGGAAAAGGTAGAGCAAGAGATTGTGCGCAAGCAGGAACAGAGCCAGGAAAACGATGTCCCCTCGGACGAAAAGAGCTGATGCTGCGTTGCGGATGTAAGGGTGTAATCATGAAATTGAGCAAGAACATGGAGGTTGCTTATGAGTAATGAGGTACGGATTAAAAATACGGGTTTGCGGGGCGTGACCGTTGCCGATTCGGCCATCAGTTTTATTGACGGTGAAAAGGGCATCCTTATCTACCGGGGCTACCGCGTCGAAGACCTGGCGGAGCGGTCTAATTTTCTTGAAACCGTGTATCTGCTCCTGTTTGGCGCTCTGCCAAACGAGGAACAGTTGGCTGCATTCAGTGGCAGGCTGCGGGCACGGCGTGCGCTCCCGCCGTTTGTACTGGAGAGTATGCAGCTGTATCCGAAAACAGCCCTTCCCATGGATGTGCTGCAGGCAAGTGTGCCGCTTCTAGCCATGGCAGATACCAATCCACGCGCGGAAGAGCGCGAGGCTGTTGTGGAAAGGGCTATTGGCCTGATTGCCCAACTACCAACAGTGGTGGCGGCCTGGCACCGCATCCGCAGCGGGAAAGAGGTGATCGCGCCGGATGATTCCCTTGATCATGCCGAGAACTTTCTCTGGATGCTGCAGGGAACCAAGCCCGAGGCGCAAATGGCCAAGGATTTGGATGTGTGTCTGGTGCTGCATGCAGACCACACTTTTAATGCCTCCACCTTTGCCGCCCGCGAAGTGGTGTCCACCAGAGCGAGTATTTATGCCGGAGTGACCGCAGCCCTCGGTGCGCTTTCTGGCGGCTTGCATGGCGGTGCCAATACCCGGGTGATGGAGATGCTTTTGCAGCTTGCCGATGAAAAGGACATCAAGGGCTGGGTGGAAGGCCGGATAAACCAGGGCAAGGTGATTATGGGCATGGGGCATGCGGTCTATAAAACCGGTGATCCACGGGCCGTGTACTTGCGCACAATAGGGCAGCGACTGGATAAAAGCACCGGTTCCCGCTGGGCTGCGCTGGCCAGCGAAGTGGAGCAGGTGGCGCTCACGCGTTTTAGCGCTGAGGGCAAGACCACGATTCAGGTCAATGTAGATTTTTGCAGCGCCCCGGTCTACTACATGATGGGCATTCCCATTGATCTGATGACCACCATCTTTGCCATCTCACGTATTGCTGGCTGGTGCGCCCATGTAATCGAGGAAAAATTCGCCGACGCACAGGGCAAACCCGCGCTCTACCGGCCAGAGGCCCAATACGTGGGCGAGTATTGCGGTCTTATGGGGTGCTCGTATACGCCCATGACCGGACGCAAGAAAGAATGATACAGGTTAGGGGCAGATTGATCCCCGGTTAAGCGGTCAATTGCGAGAGAGATTGAAACCCAAAAAGCGCCGGAAACATATTCCAGCGCTTTTTTGTTAGCGTGAAGAAAGTTTTAGAGTGCTGTTGTTCAGCAAAACCATCCTATTTTGCCATCAATCTGCAGCTTTCCACCATGCGGATAAATTCCTCCCGCAGGCCATACTCATCCTTGCCCTTGGCCCCACGGGCCAGTTCCTCGGTGGCGGCATAGCTCGCATCCCCCTTGAATTCCGAATCGCGCAGGAGCATGCCAAAGGCTGCTACAGCAGCAGAAAAGCGGAAATTGTCCGAGGTCTGGTTAAGGGAGGCGGTGGAGGTTGTTACCGGCTTTTCCAAGAGCCTGCTCGTACTTTTGCCAAGCGGCTTGTAGCGTAGTTTCAAGGTCATCAGCTCCTTGGCGTAGCGTGCCGTCCCGGTTTGCACAGGTTTCTGGTACTTCAGCGGCGCGCTTGTTTTTACATCGCTTTTGGCACCCGGCGGCACAATCTCGTAAAGCGCGGTCACGCTGTGGCCAGCGCCGAGTTCGCCCGCATCCTTCTGGTCATCGTCAAAGTCTTCCCGGGACAAAACCCGGTTTTCGTAACCGATCAAACGCCAGGCAGCCACGTGCTCGGGGTTGAACTCGACCTGAATCTTGACATCGTCCGCAATGGTGAAGAGGTTGGCCCGCATGTCCCGCACAAAAACCTTTTCTGCCTCCCGGATGGTATCGATGTAGAAGTAGTTGCCGTTACCGGCATTGCTGATCTGCTCCATGCGGCCATCCTTGTAGTTGCCCTCGCCAAAGCCAAGAATGGTGAGGTACACTCCGCCCTTGCGCTTTTCCTCCACCAGGCGCACCAGTTCGGAACTCGAAGATACACCCACGTTGAAGTCGCCGTCTGTTGCCAGGATGACGCGGTTGTTGCCGCCGCGGATGAAATTTTGCGTAGCCAGTTCGTAGGCCAGGGTAATGCCCTGACCGCCGGCGGTGGAGCCGCCCGCCTGCAAGCCTTCAAGCGCGGCAAGAATCCTTTTTTCCTGGCTGGCTGGCGTTGCCGGCAGAACAACGCCAGCAGAGCCAGCATAGGCCACGATGCTGATGCGGTCGTTTGTATCGAGCTGTTCCAGAAGCAGCTTGAAGGACTGCTTCAAAAGCGGCAATTTACCGGGCTCATCCATGGAGCCGGAAGAGTCGATCAGAAAAACCAGGTTGCTGCTTTTGGGGGTGTTGTAGTCGGGCTTTTTCCCCTGCAAGCCGATATGAACCAGGCGATGCTCCTTGTTCCACGGGCATGGGCCGATCTCAGTGCTCAGCGAAAAAGGGTGCTCACCCTTCGGATCGGGATAGTCGTAGTCAAAATAGTTGATCATCTCCTCGATACGCACCGCATCCTTGGGCGGCATTTGGTTGCGGCTGATGAAGCGACGCAGGTTGCTGTAGGAGGCGGTGTCCACATCAATGGAAAAGGTGGAAAGCGGATTTTGCACCGTTTCCTTGAAGGTGTTGTCCCGGATGAGGTCGTATTCCTCGGTATTGAAAGGTGCAGGCGAAGGCATTTCCTGCATGCTACGGGGTGAGGCGGTCATGGACGCGGCGCTGCCCAACAATATAGCCGGCTGCATGGTATTGTCCTTAATGAAGTCCCCTTCCATATTTTTTTGCGTAGTGCATCCCGTAGTCAGGGCTATGAACTGGTCGGGTTTTGTGAGACAGCCTGAGGGATAAAATAAGCAATGATCTGATTTGGGTGCTGTTTCTGGCTTCAGGCTGCCAATCTCAGG
>CAZEIT010000188.1:0-5180 GCA_964512515.1 uncultured Desulfobulbus sp. | reverse complement strand
AGAAAGGCGGCTGGCTGGCCCTATCCATGAGGAAGTTTTTTGGTAAATGAAGCTTTCTATTGCTGATGGCTCAACTCTTTTCCACATTAAGCCCTGTTGAGCAGCAACAGCAGGTACACCAGGACTTCCGCCATGACCCGGCCAGTGGCTGGTGGAGCGCAGATGGCGTCTTTGCCGGCAAAAGCGAAGAGGATGTCATTGCCGCCCTGCTGGCACTGGAAGAGGCGGAGATTGCCAGCATTGGCGACTGCATGGGCGGATGCCCCATGATCAGCCCAAAGTTGCAGGATTTTGTCCGCAAGGGATAGCATAATCAGCTTCCGCCTTCCTATGCAGATGCACGCCTTTTCCCCAGTCTTACCCTTTGGCGTATCGCGCTTACTTCCGGGTCAGTTGCCGGTTGCATGCTATATCAACTGATCCGGAGTTATTTTCGTGCACATCTTCACAATCCCGGAATGTACTGCCTGTGCAACCGAGAATCTAACCCTGGCAGATACCCTGCCCGCCTGTGTTGGTGCACAGATTTCCCAGGAAGAGGTCGCATTTACAGCCAGCTACGGGCAAATCCAGCCCCTGCTGGCAGGTGGTTTGACGGCGCATGGCGGCCACCTGCAGGTCTTGAGCGGTTTTTCTACTTTTCTTGCCCTGAAAACCGCAGGCTTTCCTCAGATTGCCTGCTGGATACTGTCGCAAGAAATAGCTCCTGCATCAGCGTTTGCCCTGCGCATCCTGCATGACCGCCAAGCCTGTCTAAACAGCCCTATCCTGCAGGCTTGGCACTTAAAAGAAGCGCAGGCTCAACTCCCTGTTCAGGACTTGCTGCCCTTGTTGCCGCTCATGGGTTTGAAGCCACAGCCGCATGTGCTTACGGAGCGCATCAGTCTTCTGCAAGCAGATGATGTGGTGCAGGCAGCCCTGCATAATCAGGAACTGCATTTAAAGAACCTACAACATCTTTTGCGCCTGCCCCAAGAAGAACAGAAACGCCTGATTGAACTGATCAGGCAATACCGCCTTGGCGGCTCCAAACAGCAAAAACTGGTGGATCTGGTGGTTGACCTGTACCTGCGCGAGGGCTGTGGTATTGAAGAGATACTTGCAAAGTGGCGGCAACGCGATCCACCCAAGGATAATCTGCCCCAGGAGACTCAGAGTTTACTGGGCTTCCTCCATTGCCTTGCCAATCCCAGGATTGCGCAGGCAGAAGCGCACTTTAACGAGAGGCTGCAACGTTTACAGCCACCTGCCCAGGTAAGTGTCTTCCATACGCCTGCCTTTGAAGATGAACAGGTGAGCGTGCAACTCTGTTATTCCAGCTGGGGCAGCTTGCAGGCGCACTGGCCGCAAGTGCTCAAGGCTGTGGAAAGAGAGAATCAGGATCCGTGAAATAGCCGTGAACGAGCAGATCCCTACCCAATTGTTCAGTGTGCGTATGGCAGAGATTTGGTGGGCCTTTCGTCAGAGAGCGGCTGTAACCCTGTACAAGCGGCGTGCCAGTATCGCCGATAAAATAGGGCGCCAGGATGAGAGCAACTTCATCGACCAAACCCTCGGTAAGAAAGGAGCCGTGCACCTGCGCGCCGCCCTCAACCAAGAGTGACGTGATCCCGGCCTGACCAAGATGCAGGAGTACCTGCCTGAGGTTTAGACCGGCACCATCCCTGGTCTCATCTGTCAGCCGAATAACCTGGACCCCAGCCTGTCGCAGCTGCTCTTCTTTGACAGGGTCCGCATCGTTGCGGCAAAAAATCCAGGTGTTGCTTGTGGACCGCTGCCTGAGCATGCGACAGTCTGGCGCAAGGCGCAGCCTACTGTCCAGAACAATGCGCAGCGGATCGCGGCCTTCTCCGCCAGCTTCTTCCAGGCGGGTGGTGAGGCTGGGATCATCGATAACGGCGGTTCCAGCCCCGACCAGGATGGCATCAAGTTGATTGCGTAACCGATGAACGTAGCGGCTAGCATCCGGCCCAGTGATGGCGCAGCCCTGCCCTTTTTGCAACGTGATTTTAGCATCCAGGCTCATGCCTGCCTTCATCAGCACCCAAGGCATGCCGCTGCGCTGATGTTTGGCAAAGGGCAGGATCAGCTGACGACATTTTTTTCTTAAGATATTGAGCGTTACCTGCACGCCATTGGCCGCTAAAAAATCGGCTCCACCGCCTGCTACCTGCGCGTTCGGATCTCTGGTGCCAATATAGACCTCTGCAATGCCTGCATCTAAAATAGCCTGGGTGCATGGAGGGGTGCGGCCGCTGTGGTTGCAGGGTTCCAGGGTGACATACATGGTGGCCCCGTGCGGATCATGTCCGGCCAATCGTGCGTCTGCCAGGGCATTGACCTCAGCATGCGGGGTGCCAACTTTTTTATGAAAGCCGCAGCCAAGTATCACCCCATCTCGGACAAGAAGCGCCCCCACCGCCGGGTTGGGGCTGGTGCGACCCAGGCCCTTTCTGGCCTCTGCCAGGGCAAGGGCCATATAGGTTTCGTGCTGATTTTCCTGTATCATGGCTTGGTCTTTTATGCTCAATGCCTGCCCTGCTGTTCGCCCAGGAAATTTTTTAATTCTTCCATAAATTCATTCACATCCCGAAACTGACGGTATACCGAGGCAAAACGTACGTACGCCACCTCGTTCAAGGATGGCAGCGCCTCCATCACCCATTTCCCGACCTGGGCGGTAGATACCTCCTTGCCGCCATGATCCTGCAATTTTTGCTCAATGGCATCAACAAAGGCGTCAATGTCGCTGGTGCTGACCGCAAGTTTTTCGCAGGCCTTTTCGAGCCCGGCCACCATTTTGCGCCGCTCCCAGGCCTCGCGACGACCATCTTTTTTGATTAGAAGCGGCATGGTCACTTCTATGCGTTCAAAGGTGGTGAAACGCCGGTCGCAGCCTTCGCAGGCCCGCCGCCGCCGGATAATAGCCTTGTCTTTGCTGATGCGGGAATCAACGACCCTTGAGTTGACGTGACTGCAATAGGGACATTTCATGGCGCAAGCCCATGGTTCAGGTTTCACAAAAAAAGCCGGTTGCCACCTGCTGGGGCTACCGGCCTTTCCTGCGATATGTAGCTTAGGAACGTGTCAACAGAAGCGGTCAATTCTGCTCTGGTGACGGCCCCCGGCAAAATCAGCGTATAACCAGGTATGTAGTATATCCTTGGCCAGTTCCACGCCCAGCACTCGGCCTCCAAGACAGAGCACATTGGCGTTATTGTGCTCGCGGCTCATACGGGCACTGAAGGATTCATAGCACAGGGCTGCGCGGATATGGCGGTAACGGTTTGCCGCCATGGACATACCGATACCCGTGCCACAGATGAGGATACCACGCTCAAAATCGCCAGCAGCAATGGCCTCGCACAGTTTATCGGCATAATCTGGATAATCAACAGAGCTTTCGCCATGATTACCCACATCAATCACCTCAAAGCCCTCCCTATTCAGGTGAGCGATGATTTGTGCTTTGAGGGCAAAGCCGCCATGGTCCGAACCGATGCCGATTTTCATATTCTCTTGCGTATTGCGCATTGTTCAGGAAAACTGCCGCATCACCAGCACACCATTGGTACCGCCAAAGCCAAAGGAGTTGGACAGGGCGACTCGTATCCTTTGTTCTCGTGCATGGAGCGGCACATAGTCCAGATCGCAGTCTGGGTCAGGGTTTTCCAGGTTGATGGTGGGCGGAATAATGCCATGGAAAACAGTGAGCGCGGTAAAGGCTGCCTCAATGCCGCCGGCTGCACCCAGCATATGGCCAGTCATGGACTTGGTGGAACTCACGGCCAGTTTATAGGCGTGGTCGCCAAAAACAGTTTTGATGGCTTTGGTCTCGCAGAGATCGTTCAGGGGGGTGGAGGTGCCATGGGCATTGATATAGTCCACCTGATCAGGGGCCAGCCCTGCATCGCGCAGAGCCATGGCCATGCAGCGGGCCGCGCCTTCGCCATCTTCTGGTGGGGCGGCAATATGGAAGGCGTCGCTGGTCTGACCGTAGCCAATAATTTCTGCATAAATCTTTGCCCCGCGGCTACGCGCCGATTCCAGTTCCTCCAGCACCAGCATGCCGGAGCCTTCGGAGATGACAAAGCCGTCACGATCCCGGTCAAAGGGGCGGGAGGCTGCCTGGGGCGCATCGTTACGGGTGGAGAGTGCCTTCATCGCGCTGAAACCGCCCACGGCCAGAGGGCAGATGACTGCCTCTGAGCCGCCGGTGATGACCACATCGCAATCACCATAGGCAATATGGCGAAATGCCTCGCCCACCGCATGGGTGCCGGCTGCACAGGCTGTGGTTTGTGACAGGTTGGGCCCCTTGCTGCCCAGGCGGATAGAAATCTGGCCGGAAACCATATTTGGGATGACCCGTGGAATAAAAAAAGGGGTGATTTTGCGCGGGCCGCGCTCCACCACCACCTGGTGATATTCCTCGATAGTGGGGAGACCGCCCATGCCGCAGCCGGTGATCACGCCTATCCTGTCACTGTTTTCTTCTGTTATGGACAGGCCGCTGTCTTGCCAGGCCATCTCGGCTGCCGCCACCGCGTACTGGACGAAATGGTCGACGTTTTTCGCCTGTTTTTTCTCAAACCACGATTCCACGTCAAACCCTTTTACCTCGGCAGCGATCTGCGAGGCATAGGCGCTGGCATCAAACCGGGTGATGAGGCCAACGCCGCTTCTCCCGTTGATGAGTGCTTCCCAGGTTGGCTCTGAACCAATACCTAACGGGGTGACAAGCCCCACCCCGGTTACAACGACCCGTCTTTTCACTGCTCTCTATCCGTTTACTGCAGTTTGGCCACGTAATCGATGGCGTTCTGAACAGTGGTGATCTTCTCGGCTTCTTCGTCCGGGATTTCCACGTCAAACTCTTCTTCCATCGCCATGATCAGCTCTACCAGATCCAGCGAATCAGCGCCAAGATCATCCACAAAGGAGGCGCCCGGCACTACCTTTTCACGATCAACGCTGAGTTGTTCCACAATAATATCAATCATCTTGTCTTCTACAGCCATGGTATTCTCCCAGAAAAATAAAATGCTAAGGTTCAAAGATTAAAGCATGAAGCAGAACTGCACGTCTCCATGCCTGTCGCTACACCATGTACATGCCGCCATTGACATGCAGGGTTTGTCCGGTGATGTAGGCGCTGTCATCTGAAGCCAGAAAAGCCG